>JAWOCW010000221.1:0-8094 GCA_046483615.1 Desulfosudaceae bacterium | reverse complement strand
CAGGAACACTGGGATTATCTTCAGTGGGTCAGGAATTATATGGCGCCAAATTCCCGGCCAATTAACCATGTTAAGTTGTATGGCGGATTACTTGGGTCATGGACAAGCGGGCCTACCCATGGAGTAGAACGTTTTTGTTCGGGTCTCGGCTGGGAGGTCTGGCTGGACGGCATGGAAATAACTCAGTTCACCTATTTCCAAACGGCGGGCAGTATTGACCTGTCTCCGGTATCGGTCGAGCTGACCTATGGCCTGGAACGCATTGCCATGTTCATGCAGCAGGTTGACAGCGTTTACGAGCTGCGGTGGAGTCCGGGAACCACCTACGGTGATCTGCATCATATGCAGGAAGTGGAGCAGTCGGCCTATAATTTTGAATTGGCCGACGTGGAAAAGTTAGCCCTTTTTTTTGATCAATACGAACGGGAAGCCTACCGGATTATCGAGGCGGGCCTGGTGCTGCCGGCCTATGAATATTGCCTGAAATGCTCCCACGCGTTCAACCTGCTGGACGCCCGGGGCGCCATAAGCGTTACTGAAAGAACCGGCTACATCAAGCGCATCCGGGATATCGCCCGGGTCTGCGCCGGTTTATATTTAAAACAAAGAGAGCAGCTGGGTTTTCCGCTTCTTGACCAGAACAGGTGAGGTCGTTTATTTTCATGAAAAAAGATACTTTACTGATAGAAATCGGTACCGAAGAATTGCCGGCCGGGTATATCGATCCGGCCGCCGCCGCTCTTGAAAAAGCATTGCTGGAACAACTCCGGTTGGGAAGGATCGAGCATGGCAACGCCAGGCGGATGAGTACGCCCCGGCGCCTGGCGGTGATGGTCGAAGATGTGGCGGAAAAGCAAAAACCGGTCCAAACATCCCTGACCGGCCCGCCGGTTTCCGTGGGCCGGGACTCTGCCGGCAATTACACGGTAGCGGCCGTTAAATTCGCGGAAAAAGCCGGGGTGCGGGTATCGGCCCTGACTACTAAAAAAACGGACAAGGGAGAATACCTGGCCGCGGAAAAGACCGAACGGGGCCGGCAAACAAAGATGGTTTTGAAAGCGGTCCTGCCTTCGATGATAGCGGCTCTGCCGTTTCCGAAATCAATGAAATGGGGCAGCCTCAGCAATTATTTCGCCCGGCCGGTTCATAATCTGCTGGCCTTGTACGGACAGCAGGTCATCGGGTTCTCCTGGGCCGGTGTCAAGAGCGGTCGTTATTGCTGGGGACATCCTTTTATGACGGACCGGAAAATCAAAATAAACCATCCGGACGATTATCCCGGCAGTCTGCGGCAGGCCTGGGTCATTCCGGAAAAAGACCAACGCCGGCGGATGGTCGAAGAAGAGGTGGCCGGGACGGCCGCCCGACTGGGCGGCAATGTTCTGCCGGATGAGGAACTGCTGGATATTGTCACCAACATGGTGGAATACCCGGTGGCCGTGGGCGGAAGTTTTGACGAAAGATTTCTGGGGCTGCCCCGGGAAGTACTGATCATGTCCATGCGATCCCATCAAAGGTATTTCGCGGTAACCGACCCGGACGACCAGTTATTGCCCGGTTTTGTCGCCGTCAACAACACCCCGGCTTCAGACCTGGAGCGAATCGGGCGGGGTCATGAGCGGGTGTTGCGGGCCCGGCTGGATGACGCCATGTTTTTTTACCAAAATGACCTGAAAACTTCGCCGGCTGATCGGGTCGACAGCCTGAAACGGGTGATGTTTCAGGCGCGCCTGGGATCCATGCACGACAAGATGAAACGTTTGCGGCAATTATTGTCGTCTTCGGCCCTGGAACCGGCTTTTGTTGATAAGGATCCTTCCCTTCGGGCGAAGGTGCTGCGGGCGGCGGAACTGTGCAAGGTTGATCTGGTCACCAGCCTGGTGGGTGAATTCCCCAAACTGCAGGGAACCATGGGCAGGATATACGCGGCTGCCGCGGGTGAACCGACGGAAGTGGCCCGGGCCATTGAGGAACATTACCAGCCCGTCTCCTCGGGAAGCGCTCTGCCGGAAACTTCCTGTGGTAGCCTGCTGGCCATAGCCGACAAACTGGACACCATCGGCGGCTGTTTCGCCGTGGGGCTGGGTCCGAGCGGGGCGGCTGATCCCTACGCCCTGAGACGTCACGGTATCGGTGTTATCCAGATTCTCCTGGACCGGAATTTGTCACTGTCTCTGGGCGCCTTGATCGAATCGACCCTGGCCGGTTTTACCGACCTGGTCGAGTTTGACCATCAATCCGTGGCCGACGAGATCAGCCGGTTTCTCCAGGGGCGAATGGGACAGTTACTGGTGGCGGAGGGGGTTTCCAAAGACGTCGTCAGCGCGGTCTTGAACGCCTCGGCCGATCGCGTTCCGGATGTGTGGCGCCGGGCGCTGACGCTTTTGGCCTTGAAGTCACGTCCCGACTTTGAACCGCTGGCGACGGGGTTTAAACGGGTTGCCAATATTATTAAAAAATCAGCTCCGGCGGAACCGGCCCCGGTGCGTCCGGATCTGTTTCAGGAGGAAGCGGAAACCGCTTTGCACCAGGCCTGCCGCCAGGCTGAAAGAGCCGTGGCCAAACAGCTGCGAGAAGGCGACTATAAACAGGCCCTGGCGGAAATGGCTCGGTTGCGGGAACCGGTGGACCTGTTTTTCGATGACGTCCTGGTTATGGCCGAGGAGCCGGAATTGCGGGCCAATCGCTTAGCGCTGCTTGCCCGGGTGGCGGCACTGTTTACGGACTTTGCCGATTTTTCTGTTATCGCGACTGAAAAATAAAACTGGTAACCAGGTAATTAAACAATAAAACAATCAGGGAGAAGAAAAACATGGCCTTTGATCCGGAAAAAGACAAGATGCTGGAAAAATGGTATTGTGAAGAGACCGGCTTGACAGTGTCAATCAACCAGTACGCCGAAGGGCAGCCCAAGGTCCAGATCGGCCCCCGTATCCTGAAGAAGAAAGACGGCAGTGACCGGGCCCCGGCCAAGGCCGGGCGCCTTTCCGTTGAGGACCTGCTGTGGCTCTATGACATTATTGATGAAGTTAAAGACAAGCTGACCGGGATGGTGGAACCAGAGTAAGGACAACCGGAGAAAGGCCCCGTGTCTACCGGTGTTTAATAATATTCTTCGGAAAAACGAGGCCGGATCATGAGCAGCAACGATCAGCAATCTTCAGCAGAGGCGCGCGTCCGCCGGCTTCGCCGGGAGCTTCACCGGCATAATCACCTTTATTATATTGAAGACAATCCGGAAATTTCTGACGCCGCTTATGATCAGCTGTTTAAGGAATTGCAGGAACTGGAAGCCGAACATCCGGAGCTGGTCTCTTTTGATTCCCCGACCGTCCGGGTGGGCGCGCCGCCGGTTTCTTCGCTGGATACCGCCGCGCGGTCCATTCCCATGCTGAGTATCGGCAAGGCTTTTTCCGAGGCGGAAATTCTTGAATTTGACCAGCGGCTTAAACGGCATTTAAAAAACGAGGCGGCAGATATTAAATATTCCGTCGAGCCCAAGCTGGACGGGACCGCCGTGGAGCTGGTTTACCGGAACGGTTATCTGGAACAGGGCACGACCCGGGGCGACGGCATTACCGGTGAGATTATCACGCCCAACCTGAAGACGATCCGAACCATTCCGCTGGTGCTCCGGAGTTCTGAAGCCGTGCCGATCCCCTCCTTGATCGAGGTAAGGGGCGAGGTCATCATAACCCGCTCGGGATTTGAAAAATTAAATCAGGACCGCCTGAACCGGGGCGAACCGCTGTTTGCCAATGCCCGTAATGCCGCCGCCGGTTCCCTGCGACAGCTCGATTCCAGGGTTACTGCTGACCGCCCCCTGCTGATGTTCGCTTACGGAGTGGGGGAGTACTCCGACCTGGCGGCCGTGGAAACCCAGCAGGAGCTTATGCGCCGGTTGCGTTGCCTGGGTTTTAAAATCAATACCCATGTCCGGACCGGACTGTCAATCGAAGAAGTGGTCGAGGCCTGCCGGGAGCTGGAAGAAAAACGCCTGACCATTCCTTATGATATCGACGGTGCCGTCATTAAGGTGGAGAAGTTGTCTTTACAGCGGCAGTTGGGAGCCACCTCCCGTAGCCCCCGCTGGTCGCTGGCCTATAAATTCGCTGCCATGGAAGACACCACCCGGCTGTTGTCGATCGAGGTCCAGGTGGGCCGCACCGGCGCCTTGACGCCGGTGGCCATTCTGGAACCGGTCAATATCGGCGGAGTGATAGTTTCCCGGGCGACCCTGCACAACGAAGATGAGATCAAACGCAAAGACGTGCGCCTTGGAGACACCGTGTTGGTGCGGCGGGCCGGCGACGTTATTCCGGAGATAGTCAAGGCCATATCTTCGCTGCGTACCGGTCAGGAGACCGAATTTCAAATGAACCGCGCCTGCCCGGTCTGCGGCACGGCCGTGGTGCGGATGGAGGGAGAGGCCGTTACCCGTTGCGTCAATGCCGCCTGCCCGGCCCAGATTAAAGGACGGATTCAACACTTTGTCTCCAAAGGGGCCTTTGACATCGACGGCCTCGGGGAAAAACTGGTCGAACAGCTGGTTGACCAGGGACTGGTGCGCTCTTTCGCGGACATCTTTCAACTGGATAAGGCATTGCTGCAAGAATTGGATCGCATGGGGCCGAAATCGGCCGAAAATCTGATGGCCGCCATTGACCAGAGCAAAACCATCTCCTTTAAATCTTTTCTGTACGCCCTGGGGATTCGCTTTGTGGGCGAACATCTGGCCGGCCTGCTGGCGGAGTCATTCAACGATATTAACGAACTGGCCGCGGCCAACAGTGACCGGCTGAACGCCATTGACGGCATCGGCCCGGTAGCGGCGGACAGTGTTGTCCGCTTTTTTGAAAACCATGAAAACCGCGAGGTTCTCCGGCGGCTTCGGGAAAACGGAGTGGTCATAATTTACCCTTCTGTCCGGCGGGAAGAATCTCCGAGCCTGGTAAACGGCAAGGCTTTTGTTTTAACCGGCTCCCTTGAATCATTGACGCGCCGGGAGGCCCAGTCGCGGATTGAAGAAAAAGGGGGCAGGGTGACCGGTTCGGTCAGCCAAAAAACAGATTATGTCGTGGCCGGCGATTCGCCCGGCTCCAAACTTGACAAGGCCCGGGCCCTGGGCGTGACTGTTCTGGATGAAAAAGGTCTGCTGACTCTGCTGCAAGGAAACCCCATATAATAAAGAAGTCATCTGTAATATTTAAAAAAGCATGAGGTGAATTATGGAAAACGACATCAGGATACACGCCATAATCAAGGGCCGCGTTCAGGGCGTTTTTTTCAGAAGCGAAACCAGGAAACAGGCCGAGGCCCGCGGGGTAACCGGGTGGGTGAGAAATCTTCCCGACGGCTCGGTGGAAGCGGTATTCGAGGGAAAACCGGAGGCGGTGGAAAAGGTGGTGAAATGGTGTCAGCAGGGCCCGCCGGCAGCCCAGGTGGCCCGGGTGGATACCTCGGAATCGCCCGCAAGCGGAGAATTCGCCTCTTTTGACGTCACTTATTAAACCGGGATAAAAAATCCAAAAAAAAGAAGGCGTTTTCTCATTAATGAAAAAACGCCTTCTTTAAAAAAATCTTGCTGGTATGTCGCTGTCTACACCGCGTCTTGTAATTTCTTGCCGGGTTTGAACTTGACAACATTGCGGGCTTTGATTTTGATGGGGTCGCCGGTCTGCGGATTGCGACCTTTGCGGGCTTTGCGACGTACCTTGGCAAAAGTTCCGAAGCCAACCAGGGTAACTTTGCCGTTCTTCTTCTTAAGCGCTTTGGTTACGCCGTCCATAAAGGAATTCAGCGCGGCCCCGGCGGCTACCTTGGAAATGCCGGCATCACTTGCCATCTTGTCGATCAATTCAGATTTCGTCATCTCTTTCCCCCAATTTTTTGTTTAAGGTTTCTAATTAAATCCTCTATAGGTGCTACTTTGCATCCCCTGAAGTCCAATGTCAATAGATTTTTCAATATTCCACAACTTTTTTTAAAAAAAAGGCCTGTAAATTACATTAGTTTTTACGATCATGAAAATTGAAACGCCAGCTGGCAGGCCTTGGCATGCCGCTGTTAATCCTTTATTGACGGGGGTTAACAACGAATTCCCGCCGGGCGGGGGCTGCCATGAGAACCAGTCTGACAGCTTGCAACCACGGGGAAGAAAGAAAAATTACAGGAGCGCTTCGATGAATTTTTCCGGCTCAAAGGGCTGCAAGTCGTCGATCTGCTCGCCGACGCCGACATACTGCAGCGGGATCTGAAAGGTATGGCAGAGATTGACGGCGATACCGCCTTTGGCGGTGCCGTCCAGCTTGGTCAGAATAATTCCCGTCACGCCTGTCTCCGCGGAAAATGTCCTGGCCTGGGACAAGGCGTTCTGGCCGGTGGTGGCGTCCAGAACCAGTAAAACCTCATGAGGAGCGTCCGGCATTTTTTTGGTAATGGTACGTTTCACCTTTTTCAGCTCTTCCATCAGGTTGGTTTTGGTATGGAGCCGTCCGGCGGTATCAATGATAACCATATCAATATTCCGGGCCCGGGCCGCTTCAAGGCCGTCAAAGACCACCGCGGCCGGGTCGGAGTTGGCTTTGTGCTTGATGACGGTGGCGCCGGTGCGATCGCCCCAGACATCCAGTTGCTCAATGGCGGCGGCCCGAAAGGTATCCGCCGCCACCAGCATGACTGATTTACCCTCCCGCCGGTAAGTGGCGGCCAGTTTGCCGATGGTGGTGGTTTTGCCGACGCCGTTAACTCCCACCACCATAATAACATGCGGATATCCGGATGACGGCCGGGGCGTCTCCTCGATAACAAGATAGGATAGCAATATCTCTTTCAGCTTGCTCTTGAGTGTTTCGGCGTCTTTAACCCGGCCGGCGCCGAGGGCTTCGATAATCTCCGTAGCCGGCTGAACACCAATATCAGAAGTAATCAGGCGTTCCTCCAGGTCATCCAGGGTATCTTCGTCAAGGGCCTGGCCGGAACCAATCAGGGTTTCAATGTCTGTGGTCAGCAGTTGGCGGGTCTTGGAAAGACCCTGGCGAAGCCTTTGGTAGAAGCCTCCGGAAGAGGGGGGGGCGCCGTTGGAACGGTCTGCTTGTGATGATTCCGGCGGGGGTGTTTCCCCATGGGAATCAGCGCGGGAATCAGCGCGGGAATCGGCTTCTTCCGGATAATAAGCCCGCTCTGGAGTGGGTTGATCCGAATATAATTCCGGGGGCTGTTCGGGGGTCTGTTCAGGGGCCTGTTCGGGGGATAAAGAAGATGGGTCGATTTCCGGAGAGGCGCCCGGTTCAGGAGATGCTTCCGGCGGCTCCGCCATTTCCGGGGAGTCGGTTGATTCGGGGGAGTCGGGGATTTTATCTTTTTTGTCTGAAAAACCCTTTTTTTGATCCTTTTTACGTCGAAAAAAATTCAGAGCCATGTCCGGGCTGTTCCTTATATATATAGTTCGCTAAGAGATATATATAGTTCGCTAAGAGGTTTTCGTTTTTAATCGGTCTTTAATTGGCCGAGATCAGTTGGGGTTTATGGCCGTTTCCCCGGGCCAGGTCAACCGTCACCAGCTTGGAAATACCTTTCTTTTCCATGGTCACGCCGAGCAACCGGTCCGCGAACTCCATGGTTTTCTTATTATGGGTAACCATGACAATCTGGGATTGTTCGCCGATGATCTTGAGCAGTTCGTTAAACCGGAAAATATTGGCTTCATCCAGCGGCGCGTCGATCTCATCCATCAAGCAGAAAGAGGTGGGCTTTAACAGAAAAATGGAGAAGATAAAGGCAATGGCTGACAAAGCCTTTTCCCCGCCGGACAACAGGGACAATCGGGTCAGTTTTTTGCCCGGTGGATGAACCATCAATTCAACCCCGGTCTCCAGTGGCTTGTCCGGTTCCGTCAAGACCAGTTCGGCGGTACCGCCTTCAAACAACCGGGGAAACACCTCGTTCATTTTTTCATTAATAGCCCGGAAAGTTTCCAGAAAACGCTTCTGAGAAACATTATTGATTTTATTAATCACCTTATGCAGGTCATCAATGGCTTCCACCAGGTCGTCGTGCTGGCTTTCCAGAAATTCGCGCCGCTCTTTCTGCTCT
>JAWOCW010000127.1:0-2880 GCA_046483615.1 Desulfosudaceae bacterium | reverse complement strand
CATGATCCAGGCGGTCAAGGCCGTGGTCCACAAAAACGAAACCCCGGACAAGGCCTTTGATATGTACAATACCCTGAAAAACGAACAATGACGGCTTCGTAAAAAGTCCAAGATCTCTTTATAATATTCGGGTTGCGCTTCATCCCTCGTCATGTCACGTACTGCTAAAAAACGGGCCGGATATGGTTCATCCGGCCCGTTTGGCCCGGGCATCCTTGTGGCTGCCGGTAATTATCACCATCAAAGCCGGGGCCAGGATAAAATCGGCCAGCAGCGCGAACAGGATGGTGATGCCGGTAAAAATCCCGAAGCGAAAGGTATGGGACAGGGTGGCGAAGATGGTCACGAAGAAACCGCAGGAAAGAACAATGGTCGTAATCAGCAGGGCCCGCCCCACCCCGGTCATGGTCTGGTTGACGGCCGCGAAAGCGTTCCCGCTTTTAAGATAGTATTTCCGGAAATTATAGATAAAATGAACCGTGTCATCCACCACCAGCCCCATGGCGATACTGGCGATCATCAGTGAAGTCAGGTCCATGGGGACATCCAGCGCCCCCATGATCCCCAGCGTCAGGATAATCGGCAGGATATTGGGAATCATGGAAAAAAGACCGGTTTTAACATCCCCCACCAGCAGAATCATCATCACCGCGATCACCCCGAAGGCCAGGATATAGCTTTTGGTCATGCTGCCCAGAGCCGCGGAAATAGTCCTGGCCATCAGGGCCGCCATGCCGGTAATCTGAACGGTGGCCGTGTCCTGGAAAAGCCCGTCAACATAAATCTTGACGCTGTTGATGAATTCATCCAGATAAACCGAATCCACCCAGTGAACCTTGGCGGTTACCCGGGTTTTGGAAAACTGGCTGTCCACGATCGTTTCCAGTTCGTCGGCCCCGGCGTTTTCAAAAAGCAGAAATTCCTGGGCGATGGTGTTGTAATCCCGGGGAATGGTATAAAAATCAGGATCATTGTTGTGAAGAGCCTGGTTGGTTTCCTTGAGAATATGGTTGATGCTGGTCACCTTACCCACGGCGATATTGGGGAAGCGCATGTTTTCCAGATCATGGGCCAGGCGTTCGATGCGATTGAGCATGACCGGTTCATAAATGCCGTTTTCCCGGCCGGTGTCAATGATGATCTCGACATTCAGGGCGCCGTTGAGATGCCGGTCGATATAGTCAATATCATTCCGGATGGGCAGAGTTTTCGGAAAATAGTTAACGACATGGTCCGAATAGCGCAGGTTGAACATGAAATGGAAACAAATCGCGAACAAAACCAGGCTGACGATGATAATCCGGACGGGATAGCGGGTGCCGAAACCGGCCGTCATTAAAAGCGCCCGGTCCATGAGGGTACCGTCCCGGCTGGTTCGGCCGGGCTTGCGCCTGACCGGCACAAAGGCGATCAGGGCGGGTAGCATGGTAATGGTATAAAACAGGGCCAAAACGACCCCGGCCGCCGCGAACAGTCCCAGCTCGCCCATGGCGGTCAATTCGGCGAAAGAAAAAGACAACAGGGCCGCCGCCGTGGTCATGGTGGTCAGGGTCACCGCCAGCCCGGAATGTCCCATGGCATAGGCAATAGCGTCGGCCTTGCCCTGCCCCTCATCCACCTGCTTGTAAAAAATAGACAGAATATGAACGGAATCAGCCACGCCCACGCACAGCAGAAAGGCCGGCAGCACGGTGGTGGTCATCTTGACGGGCACCCCGAACCAGCCCATTAACCCCAGGGCTGAAAACGAGGCGGCGTTAACCACTATCTGCGGCAGAATAACGCCGGAGGCCCGGCGAAACAGAACAGCCAGAAAGATCATGGCCACGATGAAGCTGAGCAGGAAGCAGAGGCGGAGGTCCTTCATGGTATATTTATTGAACACCGACATAACCGCCGGTGCCCCGGCGTAAGCCATGGTAAAATCCGGTTTTTCGTATTCCTCGACGATGGATTTTACCGCCGCGACCAGCTCTTCGCTCTCGTCTTCCGAGAGGTAATGGGGTTTTTCCGCGGGGTCAGTCTCGCCGGCAAAGGAGTCATCACCAAAATCAGCCAGGGCGTCTTCGGTTTCGGCCGCCCTGGTTTGATAGACGTTTGGTTTGATGACCACGGCGGTGGTACGGCCGTCCGCGGAAATGATCTGATCCAGAAAAGCGGGATTGTTCATGACCTGCTGTTTCAAATCATCAAAATCGACCGACCGTTCCCGCGGCCATCCTTCCAGCAGATCCTCCACGATCAACCGGTCATCTTCGCCCCGGGTGTTTCTGGCGTTGATCAGGCTGGTCACTTCGTCCACGTATGGCACCCGCTCTTCCAGGTCCCGGTGCAGAGACTTGAGCCGCGTGAAAAAATCCTCGGAAAAGAGATTGTCGGCGGTAATGGCGATGACAATCATCCGGTCCTGACCGAATTGATCCCGGAACTGGTTGTAAATCACTTTGCTGGGATCCGAGTCCCGCAAAAGCGCCTCGGAGTTGGTATCCACCGTCAGGGCGGGGAGTTTATACAGGATGGCGCCGATCACCAGGAAAACCAGCAGCAGGGTTTTGACGCGATGGACATAAAGGAGGCGGGCGTAATCTTCGAAAAACAATTCAATGCGAGCTTTGATACCGGACATGGGCAGGGCCGCCTTTCTTAACCCGGATATTTCATGAATTTTTTCGATCATAGTTTGTTAATGCATAAATTTCAATTGGTTATTGAGAATTTCAGGCTCTTTTTCAAAATACAAATTGTAACTGGCTGTTTAAAGATTTTTCACCATTTAAGTATCGAAAAAATTCATGAAATATCCGGGTTAGGGAACGGTTCGCTTTTTACCAGTTGTAAATTTTTTAACCTGTTTATAAATCAGGCCGCCTCAGAAATAAA
>JAWOCW010000083.1:0-22650 GCA_046483615.1 Desulfosudaceae bacterium | reverse complement strand
GCCGCCATGATGGGCCTCCTCCTGACATGTCCTGATTGATGTTGCCGCCTATTCCTCTTTGACAAAATCTTCCTTGCCGGCCCCGCAGACCGGGCATTCCCAATCATCCGGCAGATCCGCGAATGCGGTCCCCGGCTCCACCCCGTTATCCGGATCACCTTCGGCCGGATCATAAACGTACCCGCACACTTCGCATACATACTTATCCATGGTTTTCTCCTTTACTGATCTTAGGTTGTTTATGACAATATTTTACTGGATGGCTGCCTGTAAGGCCTCCAATCCCAGCCGATCGATCATCTTGCCGATCCGCTCATGCTTTTTGGCGTTATCCTTGTAAAATGCGACCACCTTTTCGATCAGGCGCAGGGCCTCCTCTGAATCGAGGTCCTCGGCCAGGGTATCTGCCAGGCGCGGTTTACTGGTGCCCTTGCCGCCCACGGTCAGGACCCAGCCGTCTTTTTTACCGTACAGGCCGATATCCTTAATGCAGTTTTCAGCGCACTGATTCATGCAGCCGCTGACGCCGATCTTGGTTTTACTGGGCAGTTCCAGACCATGATAGATCTCATCCAGTTTCATGCCCATCCCGAGGCTGTCCTGCTGGCCCAGCCGGCAGAAGGCCGTGCCCGGGCAGGCCTTGACGCTGCGGACGCACAAGCCCACGGCGTGACCCGGCTGAATCCCCTCCAGGTCCCGCCAGATAGCGTCAATATCAGCTTCCCGGATACCGACCAGGGCGATCCGGGCGGCGCTGGTGACCTTGACGGCGGCGGCCTTGTATTTTTCGGCGGCGTCCGCCAGCTGCCTCAATTCAGCCGGGGTGACCACCCCGCAGGGCAGATGCGGGGCAATGGCGTAGGTCTCCTTGTCCCGTTGCAGCACCACTCCTTTTTCTCCGTCTTTTAACTTCTGCTCCCGCTCCATGATTTAATTTTCCTCTTAGCTCCACATATCGTTTCCAGGTGACGGTTTTACGATCCAATCACCCGGGTATTCCGTTTTAATCAAAAGCCATCTCCGTCTTCCAGACTTCCCAGACCTTGCCGACCAGGTCCGGCCCGGGTTTCAGGGTCATCTTACCGGGCCGCCATCCGGAAGGCATGGCTTCCGTGCCCTTGCTTTGACGAACATGCTGAAAAGCCTGAATCTGGCGCAGACTTTCGTTAACATTCCGGCCGACCGGCGGCGTCAATACTTCATAGCCCTGGACCATTCCGTCCGGGTCAATGATAAAACGGCCCCGGGTTTCCACGCCGGCATTTTCATCATAAATGCCGTAGGTGGTGCCGACCCGGCCACCCCCATCAGACAACATGGGAAAAGGCACCCCGCCTTCCACCATTTTGGAAAGTTCCACGTCATTCCACATTTTATGCACGAACATGCTGTCCACGCTCATGGATAATACTTCCACGCCCAGTTTCTGAAACTCACCATATTTTTCAGCGACCGCTGAAATTTCCGTCGCTCAGACAAAAGTAAAATCACCGGGGTAAAAGCACAAGACCACCCATTTGCCCAGGTAATCCGACAATTTGACATTGATAAATTTGCCTTGCTGGTAAGCCGGCGCCGTAAAATCCGGGGCCTTCTGTCCGACCTTGATCATGGAAACCTCCTTTTCACGCGATTCTTGTTTGTCTGGATTATTTTCCTGCTCCGGGGGCAAGTCGTCTCCGACAGCTCCTCCGGTCGGTCTGGCACAACCGACCGGGATCTCTTCTTGTGCCATAAACTTTCTCCTTTCGTCTAACCCGAAAATTTCATGAATTTTTTTGATAAATGCCGGCCTCATTATTTAACATGACAGCCGCTGCACCTGACCGGACCGGCTTTTTGCCCGGCTTTTCCCCGTTCGCGATGGCACCCCTGGCATTGTTTCATGACCTGCATCTTCTTCAGGGTGCCGTCGGCCTTGAACTCCACTATGGAACCGGCAGCCTGGGGAAAAAGATTGTGACAACTGTCACAATCGTCCAATGCTTCCTGATGAACCCGGTGCGGCAGGGGCACGTCAGCCTTGCTGCCGCCGGGGATAACCAGCTCGGCTGGTCCCTGATTTTTTTCCGCGGCCAGGGCGGCCACCACCATTATTACCGTGGAAACGATTATCAATAAGCTGATTTTTTTCATAACAAAATCCTTTCATGAATTTTAATGGTACCATTTCCCGACCCGCACCTCAGTATTCCAGGTCCTCCGCCGTCACCTTTCCCCGGAACAGCAGGTAGGCCCAGGTCTGATAAGCGATGACCACCGGGATGACGACGACCACCACCCCCAGCATGATTTTCAATGTCAAGGGACTGGAAGCGGCGTTATAAGCCGTCAGGTGATACTGTTCTCCCAGACTGGAGGGAAGCAGGCTGGGGAACAAACCGATCAGCCCGAAAAAGACCCCCAGGCCAATGGTCAGACCCGAGCAAAACCAGGCTCCGGCCCAGTTCCCTTTTTTTAAAAAAATCTTGACGCCCAGCAGGGCCGCCACGGCCGCCGGGATCACCGCCAGCAAGATCGGCTGCTCCCAATAATTATCGTACAGGTTGGTGGCTGGAGCCGAAACGATCAGGAAAACAACGATCAGGCATAACAGGACGTACCAGATGTCGTTGGCCGCCGTTTCGGCCCGTTGCCGCAGTTCTCCTTCCGTTTTAAGGCACAGCCAGACCGCGCCGTGCTGCAGAAACAGGGCCAGAAACAGGAAACCTCCCAGCAGGCCGTAAGGATTAAACAAGGAGACCAGGCTGCCATAATAACCGTTGTCATCAAACGGCAGTCCCTGAAAAATATTGGCAAAAACCACCCCGAACAGCAGCGCCGGCACCAGGCTGCCGACGAAAACGCAGGCGTCCCATATCCGGGTCCAGGCGGGATGATCGATCTTGCCGCGAAACTCAAAGGAAACGCCCCGCACAATCAGGGCAAACAGAATCAGCATCAAAATGGAATAAAGAGAAGAAAACATGGTGGCGTACACCAGGGGGAAGGCCGCGAAAGTAACGCCGCCGGCAGTTATCAGCCAGACCTCGTTGCCGTCCCAGAGCGGCCCCAGGGTGTTGATCATGATCCGCCGATCCTGGTCGTTTTTTCCCAGAAAGGGATACAGGCTGCCCACCCCGAAATCAAAGCCGTCGGTCATGAAAAACACGGCCCACAAAAGCCCCCAGATAAAAAACCATAAGGCTTCCAGACTCATGTCAACCTCCCTTCGCCGGCCGGCGGCTGATTGTCAGGCATCAGGTCACTCTTCGGTTCACTCTCCGGGAGGGGGCCTTTTCGGACGGTCTCAACCATCAGAAAAATCCCGACCGCCCCCAGCAACCCGTAAACAGCGATAAAGCCCAGCAGGGAAGCCAGGACCTGGCCGCCCGAGATAACCGGAGAGACCGCCTGCGAGGTTTTCAGCAGACCATAAACGATCCAGGGCTGCCGCCCCACTTCGGCCACGATCCAGCCCAGTTGAACGGCTATATACGGCAACGGCAGTGAAAACAGCATGACGTAAAGATACCAGCGGCTGTCCAGCAGTCGATTCCGCAGCCACGCCCCCACCAGGGTGACCAGGCAGAAATAAAACCCCAGGCCGACCATGAGCTTAAAGGCCGTGTAGGTGATCAGCACCGGCGGCCGCTCATCTTTGGGAAACTCCTTTAGGCCTTTTACTTCGCTGGAAAAATCATGATGGGCCATCAGGCTGAGGCCCCAGGGTATTTTACCGAGCTGGACAAGGTTGCGCTCATTTTTATCGTCCGGAATGGCAAACAGGTACAGAGGCGCCGGGGCCGAGGTTTCCCAGTGGGCGTCCAGGGCGGCCAGCTTGGCGGGCTGACTTTGGGCCAGGTCAGCCCCGTGCATGTGACCCTCGATCACCTCCACCAGGGAAAAGACCAGGCCCACCGCCAGGGCGATCTTGAAAGAGCGGGTAAAAATTTCCAGGTGTTGTTTTTTCAAAAGATGATAAGCGCTGACGCCCATCACGAAAAAGGCGCTTAAGATGAAGGCGGCGCTGACGGTATGAATAATCTGCAGAACGGCAAAAGTCTGGGTGATGATCGCCAGGAAATCGACCAGTTCGGCCCGGCCGTCGCGAATAACATAACCGACCGGATGCTGCATCCAGGCGTTGGCGATCAGAATCCAGACGGCGGAAAAGATGCCGGCCAGGGCCACCAGCCACATCACCGTGGCGTGAGCCCGGGGGGACAGCTTTTTCCAGCCGAAAATCCAGACGCCGATGAGAACCGATTCCAGAAAAAAAGCCAGCGTGGCTTCAATGGCCAGCAATGACCCGAAAATATCGCCCACGAAAGCGGAATAACGGGACCAGTTGGTTCCGAACTGAAATTCCAGGGTAAGACCGGTGACAACCCCCAGGGCGAAATTGATCAGAAACAGCTTGCCCCAGAAGCGGGTCATGGCCAGCCACGTTTTATCCCCGGTTCGGACGTACCGGGTTTCCATGTAAGCCACCATAAAGGCCAGGCCCAGGGTCAGCGGGACAAAAATAAAATGGAACATGGTGGCGGCGGCAAACTGAAACCGGGATAAAATCAGCGGATCCATCAATCAACCCCCCTCATAAATCAGCCCCCTTGTTTTGACAGCTTTGGATCTGTCCGGTTTAATCACTCCCATAATAAAATATAAAATATCAGAATCTAAGACGTAACAACAGCTTTCTTCGGGTATCAAGCAATTTTCGCGGCTATTTCCCGGCCGTAATCCTGAGCCATCTTGATACCGCCGTCCAGTTTGCTGGATTTCAGCATCAAAGGGCCATCGGCCATGTCCATCTTGAAGATATTGGTCATGGTTTCATAAATACGTTCCGGCGCCTCACCACTCCAGCCAAAGGCCCCGAAAGCGCCGCCGGCCCTGCCGGCCAGTCCGGCCTTTTCCGCCAGAAACAAAAAGGTCTTCATGCTGTTAATCATTTCGCCGTGATAAGTAGGAGCGCCGAAAATATAGGCGTCATACCCGGCCAGATCACTTTCCTTTTTGAAGTCCCGGGCATCGGCCAGGGTCACAGTGATGGCTGAAAAGCGCAGGCCTTCGGCGATTAATTCAGCGATTTTACGAGTTTCGTCCCTGCGGGTGGCATATACTATAAGAGCCTTTAACATATGGGATGTTCCTCAGCAGATAGATCTGAAGGTATAAATTAATCCGAATCCATGGATCCGGTCTGCTTATGAAGACGACTTCAGCCCGGATATTTCATGAAATATCCGGGCTGAAACAATTGCTCCCGGGATCAGGCTTTCCAGAGCCCGTGTATATTGCAGTATTCCCTGGCGGTCACCTGATCAGCGGAAACATTAAAGACCGCTTCCGGGGCATCACCGGGATTCAGGAACTGGAAACAACTCTTGCCGTCGGCGATCAACTCGATCCACTGGATATAATGTTTTTCTTCCATGGGATGGGCCACGTCTCCTACTTTAACCTTGATACCCTCGGCGGTTTTCTCAATTACCGGCACGTGCTTTTCCTTAGCGGCATCCACTGTGTTTTCTGTAAGCAGGGTCATATCCTGATCACAACACACCAGGGTTCCGTCGGCGCCGTAAAGAACCTCCACGATATTGCCGCATAATTCACATTTGTAAACCTGATAACGTTCGGCCATGATTGCCTCCTTTTTTGAATTTAATTTGACGGCTTGGTAAAAAACTACGAACCGCCCTGTTTCTTAAACCGATCCATAAACCGGATATTTCATGAAATATCCGGGCTGACCGGAAACGAACCAGACTTGATTAAAGGTTGCTGTTGCTGATGAAAAAACATCCGGAAATTACCAGTTTTCTGCCAGCAGCTCAAAATGAGCCTGAGGATGGGCGCAGGCCGGACACATCTCCAAGGCAACTGGTCCTTCATGAAGATAGCCGCAGTTGCGGCACCGCCAGACAGCCGCTTCTTCCCTTTTGAAAACCCGGCCGGCCTCTATATTCGCGGCCAGATCGCGATATCTTTTTTCATGCTGCCTCTCGGCCACGGAAATTTTCTCAAAAACAATGGCGATATCCCGAAACCCTTCTTCCCGGGCTGTTTGGGCAAACCCGGGATACATGGTGGAATGCTCATAATTTTCACCGGCCGCCGCCGCCTTGAGGTTTTCCAGAGTAGAACCGATCACTCCCGCCGGAAATTTTTCGGTAATCTCTACTTCGCCGCCCTCCAGAAACTTAAAAAAACGCTTGGCATGTTCTTTTTCCTGGTTGGCGGTCTCTTCAAAAATATCGGCTATCTGGACATAACCGTCTTTTCTGGCCTGGCCGGCGAAATAGGTATAACGGTTCCTGGCCTGGGATTCACCCGCGAAAGCGGTCAGCAGATTTTTTTCGGTCCTGGTTCCCTCAATTCTACTCATGCATGGCCTCCCTGTAATTATCTTTTGTGGTTAAATTCAATATGTAATCCGGCCGGAGAAGGCGGACATACCATAAAAGGAATCCAGGCAATCACTCCCGCCACCATCCTTTTTTAATATGCTCCAGTTTTTCAGCTTCAGCCAGCTTGCGAATTTTGTAGGCCGCGTCCAGCAATACCCCGTACAGAATACCACAGCCGTTATCTTCCCGGTCAGCATCTCCCTGGGCGGCCAGACTTATCATCAGATCGGTGATGTCAATTGTCTTTTTTATATTATGATCACAGGGTTTCACTGGACGGCTTCCTTGTTTTATTTTTTCCAACCGCAAACCGGGCTAAGCTTCACCCCAACCTGATTCAACTTGCATGCCAACTTTTTTTATTATTAATAATTTTTAATTATAAACTTAAAAAACAGTTAATTAAAAAGATGGGGCGGCAAAAATCCGCAGTCGTCAGTGTTTCGCTTTAGCCAGTGATACAGCTTTGTATCAGACACTGCCCGGATGGAAGACAGTCCCCGAAATCACCTGACCCGTGATAATTGGCAGGGATGTAACAATTAAGTCAAAGAACAGCCTGAAAGCAGCCGGGCTTCGGAGATGATATTTTCTTACGGGGCTTTGTTCCGAAATCAGCCTTACCGGCAACTAGCCCGAATATTTCACGAGTCACCTTGAGCGCATCTGCTGTGTTGCAGGACACTCGCAGTAGAAGATGTAGGGGCGGCCTTCAGAGCCTGCCCCGGACCTTGATCCGGGGCCGCCCGATGATCGGGAAGGCTGAAGCCTTCCCCTACATTTTCGTGTCCCGCGCCTTGCAGCTGCGCTCAAATCGACTCGTGAAATATCCGGGCTGAAAAAGGGATTTATTAAATTATATCATACCAATGACGCCATTACCACGATATTTTTAGTTTAGAAACCGCCCCGCCGATCCACAAATGGCACGTTCTTTGCTTTATACAGTATAGTTGAGTCAGATTTTTTGATATTTCTTATTAACAGATTTTACTAACCCGGACAAATCGGTAAAGACAATTCAACTTTAACCAGGAGTATTTTATAATGATGCGGCTGAATCAATTGAAAAAAAACAGGTCTCTTCTCAACGAGATTGACTGGGATATGACCCCGGAAGAAGCGGTTAGGCTCTATCTTGAATGGGGCAACAACTGGTCCGGAGGCAATTATGTCATCCGTTCCAAAAACGACGTCAGCCACTATTTTGTGGTCAATACCTGGAAGGAAAAACCCAGGGTGTTTCTGGTCAAAAGAAATTCGGAAATGGCTGAGGAGCTGGCCGAGTTTGAGCTGCCGGAAACAATCCAGGCCAAATTTCTGGATTCGGTCGGTCACCAGAAAGGCGTTTTTGCCATTGCCGGTCCGGTCAGGGAGTGGCTGAAACAAGAACTTGACCAGCACTGATGAGCCCGGAATCTTCCCTGCCACTTGTAAAACAGGACAGCGGCCGACTACTCCTCGCCGTTGCCAAGTTCCGGATAATCTTCCAGAAAACGGTACAGGGTAGCCCGGCCGACATTCAGCAAACGGGCCGCCTTGGACTTGTTGCCGCCCGCCTTGGCCAGGGTTTCTTTAACCGTCGAAAAATCCAGCTTTCGGGACGGTCCGCGTTGCCCGGAACCGCCGTTAGACCGGGATAATTCCATGGGCAGATCAGCCGTGGTAATAAGATTGTGGCGGCATTTTATGACGGCAAACTGAATGGCGTTTTCCAGCTCCCGAATATTACCCGGCCAATGATAATCCATGATGGCCGTCATAGCCTCGTCGTCAATGACCGGCCTTTTAATGCTGTTCTTGCGATTTTCGACCTTTAAAAAATGCCGCACCAGCATGGGGATATCGGTTTTGCGATCACGCAGGGGCGGCAAAACAATGGGTATGACGTTGATGCGATAAAAAAGATCGTCCCGGAAATTGCCCTTTTCCACCTCTTTTTTCAGATCCGTGTTAGAAGCGCTGATAATGCGGACATTGGCGGAAAGCATCTTTTCACTGCCGACCTTTTCCAGGACACCTTCCTGGAGAAACCTCAGCAGCTTGACCTGCACGTTCTTGGGCAGCTCGGCAATTTCATCCAGAAAAATGGAACCTTTTTCGGCCAGCTCAAAACGCCCCTTCTTGTCGCGGATTGCCCCGGAAAAAGATCCTTTGACATGTCCGAATAATTCGCTTTCCACCAGACCCTCCGGGAGAGCCCCGCAATTAATGGGAACAAAGGGATTATCCCGGCGGACACTCTCCCGGTGAACGGCCCTGGCTACCAGCTCCTTGCCGGTGCCGGTCTCTCCGAAAATATAGACCGGCGCGTCATAGGCGGCCAGGTCCCGGATCTGCTGAAAAACCTGTCTCATAACCGCGCTCTGACCGATAATACCGGAAAAACTTTCCGAACCGCCGTTCATTTCGAATTTACAGCGATTTATGTCCGTCTTATCAAACAGCGAGGCCACCACCCCCTGCATGGCGCCGTCCATCCCCCTCAAAGGCACCACGGTAACATCCAGCTCTTTCCGCTCCCCCTGAATCTCGGGCATAACCGTGGAATAACATTTTTTCTGAAATTCTGAAATTTCCATATTATCGCAAAAAGAGCAGTTATCACCGCATAGCCTCGGTATGAACACCTCGTGACAATCCCGGCCGATGGCCTCCGTGGCGGAGACACCGGTCAGCCGTTCGGCACCGCGGCTGAAGTAAAAAATAGCCCGGTTTAAATCATGGGCGATAACGCCTTCGGACAGATTGTCGATTATTCTGTCCATATTGCGTTTATGCAGGGAAAAGGCTTCATAATAACCGCGCTCAAAAAGATCCACCACCAGTTGCTGGATTTTTTCGGCCGATTCCCGAAAAGCCGTCTGAACATCAGCCTCGTCACCTTTGGCTTGAGCCGGATCTTCCAGTCCCCAGTGCACATTGGCGGGGGACCCGGCCATCAGGGGGCAGGAGGGATTCTTGTCCATTTCAGAACAAAGGGTAATAACCAGGTCAAACCACAGAGAGTTGAGTTCCCGGATGGGCTTGGGGTACTGCCCGGACAAATCGACTCCGTAATCCTGCATGATGGAGACGGCCTGGGGATGAATGGCCAGGTCCGGTTCAATGCCGGCGCTCAGGACAGATACGCCCGCCGGCGCCAGTTTCCTGGCAAAGCCTTCCGCGATCTGGCTCCTGGCGGAATTATGCCTGCAAACAAATAAGATGGCGCCGTGATTCATACCTCTTTACTCCCGGGCTTTATCCCGGATATTTCATGAAATATCCGGGCTAATCATCACAATCAAAAAATCATGACCATAAGCCAGGAGGACGATCCGGGCTCATGGATAACTTGTCAGGCGCTGTTATAAAAAAATACCTTATCTCGCGGGCAATGTCAACCAGCGCCCTGTGGCTGGCGCTCCAGAAAAGAGACAATCCGGGTCAAGACGGGTGGTCTTTCGGAATTAGAGGAGGACTTCGTGAAATATCCGGGCTACTCAGCCTGTTTCCAGTAGATTAATCCCAGGCCGCCCAGGTCAAATCGAGGCGTTTCCTGATGCGCGCCGACAAACAGCCGGGGACCGTTGGCGGTAATGAATATTTTCGGAGAGGGAGGTATGGACAGGGGCTGCTCGGTCAGGATCCTGGCTCGATCCCGTTTATCCAGATCATTGTCATTGTTATAATTCTCGTAAACAGCGGCACCGGTTTTGTATTCCAGGGCATAGAGGCGGGAGGTACCGGTATCGCCCCCTCCCTGAAAGCAGGGATCCGGGTTGGCGTCAGAAGACTGTTCCGGCGGTGTATAGGTCGTAAAATAGACGATACCGTCAAACACCACCGGCGAGGAGAGGCACTTCTCACCGCTGTCTTCCAGGGTAAGATACCAGCCGCGATTATGCCTGGCGTTGAGGGCCTGGGCGGCCATATTCCGTTCCTCGGCAGTGCCGTCCTGAATCAGATTGTCGGACACATCCACGATAACCACATCAGCGTCATCACCATCAGGATCACTACCGGGATCATCGTCCAAGGTGATAAATTGACCGATCCGACTGTCTTCGGTCAATCCCCTGGTCTGCCAATCATTCTTGAGGCAGTAAAAATGGTTGACCCGGTCGGTTCGTAAGGGATTGGCCCGATCACCGGTGCCGAAAAAGACATATTCTCCGTCAGTCTTACGCCAGACTTCTTCTTCGATATCATAGACTTCCATTTTCTCGGAGACCACGTCGACCTTCTCAAATATCTTTTTCCCGCCGGCAGTGGCCTGAAAGAGCATCTGCTTCTGCCAGTTCCCATGGAGCCAATCGGGCTGATCGTCCGTCTCCTTACAATCACGGGCCGCGTAGACATGGCCGGCCAGGTCGGCCGCGTAAACGTGGCTGACCACCTCACGGCCGTCATCCAGAAGATCCAGGGCGACCGCGTTGACCAGGCAGGACATGTCCGGAAAATCAGCGGCACCCATGTAAAAACCTGCCGGCTCGCCGGTGACCGCGTCAATGGTATAGACCGAGCGGCCCAGACCCTCCGGAGAGTCGTGGTCCATACCCTCGTCATACCCACCGGTCACCAGGAACACCGGCCGGGTCTCCTTATCGCCGCACTCGGCTCCGGCGCAAGCCATGGTCGCGAACTGCGGCTGCTTCCAGGACTGACCGTCGGTAATATGGGTATACAGGTAGAGCGGCTCTTCAATATCGGTGATATCAAGGGCATAGTAATGATTACCGCCCCGGCGTTCGCCGCAGATCAGAATAATTTTCTCAGGATTAATCTCGGCCACGGTGGGCGAACCGTCCATGAAATAATGATGACCGCCGGTATTGACGTACCGGAGGCGCGAAAACTGCTCCCGGGGCACAAAAGCCCAGACCTCGCTGCCGTCGTCGTCGTCAAAACAGTGCAGCAGACCGTCATTGGCGCCGGCAAAAATATAGGAATCAGAATCTTCAGCCGAATTTTCATAGGTGACCACCGCCGGGCGGGAATGATTGAAGTCGCCCAGCTTCCAGTCCAGGTCCCGGCCGCGGACACGATTGATCAGTTCATCCCGGGCAGCACTGCCGGAGACGCCGAAAACATCAGGCTCCAGGGCCTGGTTGGTCGTTTGAAAGGCATTCCCGGCATACCTGAGATTATTATTGTCATCATCAATATTGGCCAAAACCAGACGTTCCTCATCTCCCTGGGTCAGCAAAACCGCGCCTGCTCCGCCGGCCCCGATTTCACTGCCGTCGCTGGCCTCAGACCAGCAGGAACGGGCACTGTCACGGATTTTTCCGCTGCTGTCCAGGATGGGCGTCTGGCTTTGGCAGGAGGCTATCTCATCGCTATCGTTCAGGCGGTATTTTTTCAGGTTGCCGATCCATCGCTCCGTTGGGGAGGGCTGAAACATGCTCAGGTAGACCGACTGGCCGGCATAGGCCTTGCTGTGATTGTCGACCGGTACCACCGGCGCGGCAAACATGGCCTGGCGCCGGTTGATATCAGCCATGATGGCGGTAAAAGCTTCGGACAGATCCTCCGGATCAGTGGCATCGAAATAAAGGCCGCCGTCATCAACTCCTAAGGCGTTGCCGGCTCCGCAGCCGCGATCAGCCGTGTCCTGCAAAAGCTTGGGATCACCGCCCTGAAAACCGATGGCATAGGTGATGATGTTCTGTTTATAATCGGCGCTGTCAAAATTGGCATTAATATCGTGTTCATACAGAAATCCGGCCACCTGGTCCAGGCGGGGCAGGTTTCCGTCGGCAATCGTCTCACTATTGATATATTTGCCCTTGAGCCGGTTATTATTATCATTGGTGGGATAGCCGTCGGTCATCAGGATGATATAATTTTTGCGGCAGCGATAACCAACGGGCGGGTGCACGGTGTCCGGACAATAGGCTTTGACCTTATCGTCGGGATAGGTGCCCCCCCGGGGATAATCAGAGGTATCGGTATTAAACCAGGAGTCTTGTTCGGCAAAATAAAGCCCGGCCTCGGCCAGGGTCTCGGCCAGCGGCGTGTAACCATCTGCTTGCAACGAATCGACAAAATCTTTTAAATAATTCCTGTATTCAGTCAGGGCCGCCTGGTAATCCTGCCCGTTTTTCAGATTCCCCTGATTATCCCGGATAAAAGACTCTTTCACCGAACAGACCGGGTAGAGCCCCTCATATTCCGGAAAATAGCCGCCATTGCTGTATCTATTATTGTTTTTGTGAAATACCATGATACCGAAACGGTTACCCGGGCCGTAATCATCGATTATGTTCTTAACAGTATCCTGGGCCACCTCCATGCGGGTGCGGCCCGCTTCGGCATCCTGGTTCATGCTCAAGGAAGTATCAAAAATGATCAGAATATTGGGTTCCACCGTGGCCGCTCTACCGGCAAAAATGTCGTTGTCATCGGCGACAGCCGGAAACATCGTTCCGCAGATGAGAACCAGCCCGATCAGTATTCCCGCCCCCCGGTTGAATAACACCACAACCCTCCCTGGATGGATATCGCTTAAAATTTGTTGAATATCTTTGAAAAACCGGCTTCGATGGACACGCCCTCGTTCCCCCGACGGTCAAACCCGGTGGCCAGCAAGCCATAACGCCGGCGTTCAAAGTCCCTGGCACTGAATCCGGCCCGCCCCTTGAGAGGCGCCCGGTGGCCAAGATGATAAAACCTCTCCGACAGAGAATCCGCGCCAGGGTCGGATTCTATCCGGGTGAGGCGATATCGACCCATGGCCGGCAGATCATTGCCTTCTTTATCCGCCAGGGTAAAATTATCAACCACGACTTCCGCACCGGCGTCAGCTTCATCAAACAAGGAGGAATCCGCTGCCAGCCAGCTGTCCCGGTGAGTTTGCGCGGCCAGAGCCAGAGCCGTTTCAGCCTTATACAACATACTTCGATAATCCCGGTTGTTTCTCATCATGGCACTGTCATTCAGGGTCATGGTCAACGCCATCAGGGCGGACAGAGAAAGAACCATCAGCAGCAGTATGGCCACCGCCACCACCGATCCTTCCCGGTCGGAAGCCGGGCATGACCGGCCCGGCACCAGGCGATTAAATTTATAATGATATTGTTTCATTTTTCAGGCCTTTCATAACATATTCGGGCTATGGGGCCGGCTTGAGATAGTAATTCTCGACGCAGAGCCGGTATTGGTCTCCCTCCCGGACCATTACCCGGGTCACCACCGTCTTATAGTCATCCCGGCCGTCGCCATCCGAATCAACCGGATTAAACACTTCCAGTTCGGCTTTGCGGCCGTCTCTTAACAGGACTTTGGTATCGCCGGGTTTGAGCATGGGCGCGTCAATGGGGATACCCCCGATTCCTTCCATGATCTCCTGGCCCCACATAATGCCCTGATCCGCCCGGGCGGTGGTCCGGCTGGTGCCGCTGGTTGAAACAATTGCCGAAGTTATGGCCGCCAGCCCGATACTTAATATCCCCATGGCAATAACCACCTCGATCAGGGAAAAGCCGCTTTCATTACCCGGGAGCGCCCGTCTTGAATGTCCGTATCTGTTCATTGCCAGACCTCTTCTTTGTCTTATCCCGGATATTTCATGAAACATCCGGGACATCATAACAACCCCATGTTGCGGCACCGGATGGTAGTGGTGCAGAGAGTGTGTCCGTAACGATCACCGGGTTTATACTGCCGGCCGGCCACGTAAAAGGTGCGGGTGTCCATGGAGCCGCCGCGCAGCGGTTCGGTTGACCGGACCAGCAGCCAGACCTTGACGGCCCGGATCTTGTGGATGGCTATTTGGGGGGACAGAGCCAGGCCGCCCGGAGAATCAAGTTCATTGATAATTCCGTCATCATTAGTGTCCAGCCGGGTGTCGAGATAGCCGTCCCGGTCATTATCCACCGCCCAGATGATATTGTTGCCGGCGGACAGGTCAATCCCGCCGTCCCCGTCCTCGTCAAAAGCGTAGGCAAAGCCGATGGCCTCAACATCATCGGCCACCCGTCCACCCTGGACGATCAAACCGGTCGCTCCGGTATTGGTGTCCGCGAATCCGTCCCGGCCGCCCCCTTCATCATCATCGGCTTTATAAAGTCCGATGCTGATGGTTCGGGTAAGGGACAGGTCATTCGGATGCTGACGCCGAAAGACCAGATTGCCGGCCCAGGCCCGGCACCCCTGATCCGGATCCAGGGCTTCCTTGTCTCCCAGTTCCCGACGGGGGCTGAAGCCCATTAATCGGATCTGGGATTCAATCAGATACATCGCCCCGCGGGCGTTGGTCATCATGCGCGAACGCTGGTCCACCTTGGTAAAGGACGATTGCTGGGCGATGAACATCTTAACCGCCACCGCCATAACCACTGAAAAAATTGCCAGGGCGATCAGAATCTCAAGCAGGGTAAAGCCCCGCTGATTATTCCTTATCATTCTTATCCTCATCACAATCGTCGCTATCCCCTTCCTGACCCTGTCCAGGATAAATCCAGTTGCCGTGGCCATCCCAGGGATACTGTATGGCGATAGAACCAACCGAAGTGATCCGCACCCGCCTGGTGTGATTACCGTCACCGTAACTGAGATAGACGTTTCCGGAATGACCGATCTTCATGCCACGGGGATTAAAGGTCAAAGGATTGCCGCCCGTAACCTGGTACAGGTCGATGCGGTCATCCAGGGCATAACTCATCAATGGCTGACCGTCTTCATCCATAAGAGCCAGACGATCCCGGCCGACATCAAAGGCCAGCTTAACCGGCCGGCAGGTCTTGACCGCCTCGGACCTGGCCTTCTGCACCCAGGCGTAAACATCCCGGGTGGCCGCGGCAACCCGCCGCTCCGGCATTCCTTTCAGAAAACTGATGCCGCCAAAAGTAGCCACCACTCCTACCACGGCGACACTGATGATCAGTTCCGCGAGAGTGACCCCCTGGTTGTTTTTCATGAGCAGCCTCCCACCAGGACAGGCTGATGACCGAACCAGTCGAATACAAGCGGGGAAAAACTTTTCAGGATGTTAAACGGATCGCGACAGAAGAGGTTATTAACCTGACAGAAAAAAAGGGACAAATCGGCAACCATGTTTGACCTCCGTGTCTATGGTTAGGGGCAAGAATTCAGGGCGGCTTGCCTCTGATTTCGTCCTTGAAACAGGCAGCAAACCGCTTTTTATCTTTTTTTGTTAATAAGATTAACCGGGGATGTCAAGCTTTTTATTAATATTTTTTATTAATGTCCCTGACGGCCTTTTAACCCGGAGGTTTCATGAATAATCCGGGCTATTGCGACGCGGCGCAACCGGGAAATAACTTCATTGAGCCGCCGTCGTCTCTTGCCGCGGCCTCTTCCTGAGCCCGGCTGTTGAAATCCGAGTAGGAGCCTGAAGAGCCATAACGATTATGGTTGCTTTTGATGAGATCCAGAACGTCCTGGTACAGAACGAATTCATGATCAAATATTTTAACCGGGGTGACGGCCGGATTGTCGATGGTTTTCTCCTTGCAGCTGCCTCCTCTGCCACACGGTACCAGCTCAACTGTTCCCAATTGTTTTTCATCCTCAAACAGAGCGTAAACCGCGTAGGGAACCATCCGCCCGGTAGTATAAGACTCTGCCGACTGACCGCTCAAGCGGAACAAGGTAAAATCCCGGTTCACCATGGTCTGCTCCTGCCGCTGCTGCCTTTCAGCGGCTTTGAGGTTTCTGAAATCCGTCCTGGCCAGTCCCTTGAAATGACACAGCCGTTCAATGGTAATCTCTTTTTCGCTGTCAGCTTTAACCATAATGGCCGGGTCATTGCTGACCAGCTCATAGGTCCCCTTAACAATGGGAAACTGATAGGAGGTGGAGTAGTCACCGGCTTCAGCCGCCACTGAAAACCGGTTCAATAATCCGCCGCTGTATTTAAGCTGGTTAAACAGATCTATAATTCTCCCCAGATGAATCATCTTGTCTTCCTCGCCGCTCAGACCCGCCAGAAGTCTCCCGTAATAGGCCATATAAAGGATATTGATCGGGTCGCTGGAATCATAACCGGTTATCCGGATATAGGCGTTCATGTCTTCGATGTCCGAGGAGGAGAAATTATTAACGTTCAGGGTCAGCGTGGTCAACATGTTAATGGTGGTTTTATAGAGGGTGGTCAGCTCCTTGGTTAAATAAAAATCCCTCATGCGGCCATCCATGCGCCGGATCTGAATGGTGAAATCATCCGTAAGAATATTGTTATGCATCATTATGTTCTGAGCCATGATGATATCACCGGTGCGCAGGTAACAATAAGCCATCATCTGGTAAATTTTCTTTTCCATCGGCGACAGCTTGGGGGCGGCATTTCTGTCCAGGCCGTCCTCGGCCAGCGCCGCCTCCTTGAAACTGACGTATTCTTCATAAACCGAATCCAGGAGTTTTTCAAAATGCCGTAGTTCGTCGACATAAGTATTGGCATCCTGTTCGGTGATGGACGCTCCAGCCCGGGTGCTTTTGAGAAAAGTGCCGTAATCCCTTTCCGTGAACAACTCAATCCCCTCTAAAAAGACACGGCAGTCGTCATGAATGCTTTTCAGATATGACGACTTCAGCCAGGTTCCGGTATCCCGGCCCCACGCCCCTGTCGCGCCAAACGCCAGCACCGCCATGAGGATAAAAAAATAAACAGTTTTCCTCATAATAGCGAATCTCCTTAATGATATAATTTGATAATTAATAAATCTTTTCATCCGAGTCGATCATCTCGTTACGGCCACTTGTTCTGACCCACTGGTCGATGATTTTGTCAGCCTTGAACTTCCGGGGAATAGCCGCCTCCGGACTGCTGGAATATTTATTATGGAAATACAAAAAAAGCTTCAAAGACTCCAGAGCCCGTTCCTGGTATGGCAGAGAAAAAAACATGTTCCACCGGTCCGGACCATAAGTCCGGGTCACTTTTTCACATGGCGCCAGAAAAGCCTGCCGGGCATGATACATGGCCAGCGAATCATTATATAGCAGATTTTCCCGGGAATAAAAAACCGCCAGCGCGTAATGGATATCAGCGGCAAAACGCCAGTTTTGATTGTCTTTGGAGATCAACAGGGGAGACAGGGCTTCGGCCAGGTCACGGTACTGCTCAGCACCCTGCAACAACCCGGAGTTTTTCTTGGCATCCAGCAGCCGGGCCAGCAGATAAGCCGTCACCAGACGCGGTGACCGGGCAAACTCGGTACCGCGATAATCATCTCGATCTGAAATCCGGATGGACCGCTTGGCAAAAGGATACAGCGTCTCTTCCATCAGATTTAAATCATTCAGACGAATTCCGAATATGATAAGTTCATTATAAATCCGGCTGCGGAAAGGGATATTATTTTTAATGGCCGGGGGCACCTGCTTGTAAAAAGTCCCGTAAAGGTCAAAAAGGGTATCCGGGGCGATATCATGATGAACCAGGCGCGCCACGGCATAACCCCGCCTGGCAAAAAAAAGCGCCGGCATGAAATTGGTCTGGCCGCCGTCCCGGGCTGTGTCAGCCTGGTAATGACGGTAGTAAACCGAACTGTTTAAACCGGCCTCCGCCTGAAGCGTATCCAGGCGCTCAAAAAGAACCCGGGTCAAGGTATTGAAAAAGGGAGAGTCTCCGGTTGATCCGGCCACGTAGCGCCACATGAAATGATATTTCAGGTAAACACGATAAAAAGAGTACAGGGTCTGCGCGGACGGCCGGTAAGAAGTAAACCCGTCTTCAGCGGTGTCACCGAAACGACGGCGGGAAGACACCTCCCGGCCTGATTTATCCTCTGTCATGAGATATCTTTTCCAGAGGATGTCCAGCCAGAACCAGGTCTTTTGATCAAAATAGCGGACTGCTTCCACACTCGGCGGTCCGGCATCATAAACATCTTCTTCCTGATCAGCAACGGCGGCCAGGAAAGGCTGCCCGACAAGTTTTTCACATTCTATCATAAAGGCGATAAAATCGGCGTTCAAATAAAGGGAGGAGTCATCGCGGACCGTATAGCTGGTGCCGCCGTCGCTATCTGAACTTACCTCTCGCCGCGACCGGTAGCCATTGTCCGGCTGATCTGATTTTCGCGGCTGATCGATCAGAGGCTGCAAATACAATTGGGCCTGTAAGAGGTATAATGACAACTCCTGGTTGGAAATCAGCTCTTGAATATCAATTTCCCGAACGTCACCGGCCTCCTTTTGAAAATCGAGCAAAAACTTTTCGTGTAAAAAAGACAGATAAAACAGAAAATATTCGTAAGCCAGGTTGAACCGGATTATCTGGGTCTTCTCGCTTTCCTCGGTATGTTCCAGCTCTTGCAGCAGAGCGTCAATCCTTCTGGCGATACCGGCGCTGTCTTTAAAAGGCAGGATCCTGTTTCTGATCAGCAACGGCATATCGGCAATCCGGGCCAGAACCCGGTTGATATCATTATCGTCTTTGGGGCCGGATCGGGTCAGATCCGAAGCCTTGCTGTCATAGAGGGTTTCCATGGCGCGAAACCTGTATATATGATCACACCGATCCTGCTGCCCGTGTTCCTCGCAAACTGCCATTCCAGTACCGCCCAGCAGCACCAGCAGGAACAGCAACCCGGCGACTATCTTACCCCGGCGTATAATTCCCCAGCGTGTCATCATGGATTTATTCTCTTTCCTGTTATCCGTGTTTAAAAACGCATCTCCTGCATGCGGTTGTATAATTGAACATCGCTTTCCGGAACCAGCAGCTGAATTTTCTTGCCCAGTTTCCGGGCCACTGAACGATACAGTTCAAATTGCCGCTGGTAATCGTCCATCTCGGTGTTATCCCGGGTAATGGCGCCGATATGACCGTCCACGCTGTAGCCGGCTTTTTCCGCAGCCCGCACGTAATATTCCCGGGCCAGCTGAAACCCCTGGCGGGCTGTTTCCAGGGCGCGCGGCTTCAAGGGATCACTGGAGAGGTAGGCGTAAGTAATAATTCGATAGATATCATAAAGATCGTTATCCTGATGGGCAAGCCCCTCGCCCAGGGCCAGCCGTCCATTAATCAAGGAACTCATCTCCTGGTGCCGGTTCCGGATTTCATCAATGCGTCCTCCCGCGTAAAGCCGGCGAAAGAACAGGTTATAACCCTTTAACAGATTTACGTGGTTCTGCCGTCCTTCCGGATAGGCGACAAAGGCGGTTTTAAAATCCTTTAAATAATTGGCTTCCGGGCCGGCCGCCGGGATGAATCCCCCTTCTTCCCCAAAAGTTTCAAACTGAATGAACTTGAAGTAATAATTTATTTCACCCCGGTATTTATAAAAAAGATAATTAATCCGGCCGGCTTTTTGTTCCTTACCGTAGATCTTTTCAAGATCGCTGAAAATACTGTCGATCTTTTCTTTGGCCCGGAAAAAGGTATCCATGACCTCGGTTTCAAAAACCTGGGCTGGATTGGCTTGCCGGGACCAGTTGTCGGCGTATGATTTCAACTCAGCCAGGTAAGACCGGCAATCGTAAAGATTGGCAAAAACCCAGCCGGTGGGACAAACCTTCAGCTCGGCCAGAATGCGATTGTATTTTTTGCGATCCTCAATCCGGATTCCCCGCTCTACCTGCTTGGACAGCCACGCTTCCAGGGCCGACAGAACCATGATATCGACCTTGCGGTTGTCCAACCGGAGTTTTTCCAGGGTTTCTCCAAAAATCCTTTCGATGCTGACGCGAGCGCTGCCCTTTTCACCAAAAAAAATAAGGGGCAGCCGGGAGCGGTCAATGACGGCCTGTTCTTCCCATGTCCTGGCAATATTATGCGATACCATGACGGCCCCCACGGTGAGGGGGATATGGCGCCTGAGCCAGGGATAGCTCAACAGAGCGCTGTGCGTGGAGGTACTCAGGAAATAGTCAATGGTATCGGCCAGCCAGACCAGATCCTGTTCGGAAAATACTTTTCCATACAGGGGATCCGCCACCACGAGTTTCTGGGAAATCAGAAGATCCAGTTCAGACGAAGCCCAGACCGCCAGTTCAAAACGTCGCATGTCCTGCGCCGTCATAAATCTGGGGACCTGGTTGGGATGCCTGTTTAAAAAAACCGTGGCCCGATTCAGCTTGTTGCTGAGTTCCGGCGTGACCAGGTAAAGATAAAAATAAAGAGATTTATAGTAGTCTGAACTTCTGGTAAAAAGGCTGCGGTTGGCATAAAAACCGTTTTCAAAATAGCGCAGAAACCGATCCTGAAAGCGATCCTTGTGTTTGACGCAAAGCTCAAAATAAAGGTAATTAAACCCGATTAAAGACAGCCGGTCTTTCAAATAATACCGCCAGGAATCGTCGGCCGAGCCGCTCTCCGCGACCTTGTCAAAATTAATGGACAAGGCGCCCTTGCTCTCCCAGGCCTGAAGAAGATCCAGGCTCCCGTCCGGCTGGATACCCAGGTATTTTTCCAGAATATTGAGAAGATCCTCAACCGCGGACGGTTTGTCCTGCTGCTGCATGTAAAGCTCACCCACCTTGGCGACCCAGGCCGGGATCTCCCGACCGGTGCCGACAACCGCCTGCCTGGCCACCCGGGCATTGGCCTCTTCCAGTTGAATCTGCTTCAATTCGGCTTTCAACGGGAGAGGCCACAATAAACATCCGCTTGCCGCAATCACAACCGCCGCAATTATCATTCGGGTCAATCGACGCATGGCTGTACCCTTTCCGGCATCCGTCTTTCCAGACGGGACACGATATCAAAAGCAATTTCATCTCTGGAAAAAGTAATGGCGACGGTTTTATCCGCGGCCACTTCCAAACGGCATTCAATATTGTTAATCCGGCAGCAATAGGCACCGGGGCTCATCTCCCGGGCCTTCCGCGAAATGAGCCGTTTCAAATTAAGCACCCGGGAGGATTCCCCATCGACCAGACCCACTATGTTCACCCCTTGAGCCGGTCCGGGCTGCCGCCCGGCTATCCGGGGCGACGCGGCAGCGCCGGGCAGATCCGGAGAAAAGTCGTTTGCCGGTCCTGATCCGGCTTGCCCCTTGGCAGAAGGTGTCCTGCCGGCGGCAGCCGCCTCGGGTCGCCGCGCCGCCGGGCTGGGACCGACCGCCACGGTCGGGGCCTCACTCGTCAAAACCGTTGAGGGCCGCCGTGATTTTGAGGTGGAAGAGGACTGGACCGGTTTTACCGTGGACGAAGACGGCGACAGCGGAGTAAAATCGCGCGCGGCCGGCTGACTGGCCGATGCCCGGGGAGTATCCCGGTCAGCGGCGGCCACGGCCCGGGACGGGGCCGGAGACGGTGTTATCGCCGGCGAATTATCCGGTTGAGTCATCATCCGCCTGGTTGCTTCCCTCCGCCGGCCGGCCAATGATTCCGGCCTGGCGGTCGGGGCCGACACGGCGCTGTCTGCCCGGCGCAGCACCTTCCGGTCCAAAGCCGGTTGGCTGGCTTTAAGATCAGGCAGTACCGGTCTTTCCGCCAGGGGTAATTGACGCGGAGCTTCCAGCACCCGCGGTTTCGGCGGCGCTTTTCTAAGGGGCATCAATTCCGGTCGTTCCGGAGACTCTGGTTGCGGCCTGGCTAAGGGTTTCCGGGCAACGGTCCGGGGCGCCGGTTCAACCACTTCTGTTTCCGGAATGTGATGCAACCAGAGAACTGTTCGGGACGGCCGCGTTACCGGCATGACGCAGGAACGAATCATCCCGATAACCAGCAGGGCCGACAAAAGTCCGTAAAAAGTGGGATGCCCCAGGAAAAACCGCCGGGTCAGAAGTCTCTGGTCCAGGGCCGGCATGGGCATGGGGATGCCGGCGGTACCGTATCCATAATAAGAAAGGGCAAATCCGTTCATGACGAATCTCCCGGGACCTCCCGGACCGTTTCCACGGTAACCGTCCGGTTGGTGGCCCATATCTTCTCTACCAGGGACATGGCCAGCAACATATCCCGACTCCAGGAGGCCTCATCAGGGACCAGCACCGGCCTCGGCAAACCGGATCTTTGCATGGCTTGTAAAGTTTCTTCCAGCTGCCTGGCAGTTATCAGGGCGCCGGAGCTTTTTTCATCGGCCTGACTGACAGCCACCAGTTGAAACGGCCCGCCTGCTTCCTGGTCCGGCTTATGCACCCGGACCTGATACAACTTGACCGGTTCTGATAAACGTTCGATATTAGGGCCTTCCACTACTTTGGGCAGAGTCATTTCACCGATATCAACCGGTTTCTTGCCGATGGTGGAAGCCTGGGTAAAAGCAATCAGTAATAAAAAAGCCAGATCAGCGAAGGAAAAAAGCCAGATCTGGTTCTGATTACGCTTGCTTATCATGATTGTTTTTCCATGG
>JAWOCW010000041.1:0-3623 GCA_046483615.1 Desulfosudaceae bacterium | reverse complement strand
AATTGGAGTGTTACATGAACTCGATCATATCTATCCACGTCACCCCGCACCCCGCCGACACAGCTCTCGATCTCGGGCTGCGGCGGGTCGGTTTCTACATCCCTTCCCTGGCAGATCTGCTTCTGACTATTCAGGATAAGGAGGTGGTGGCGGCTCTGGCCCGCAGTCTCGGCTGCGCCCTGTCTTCCGCTTTTATTGCTCTGTTGTTCGGCACGCCTCTGGCCTATCTGCTGGCCAGGAAAAACTTTGCCGGTAAACGCCTGGTGGAGGGGATTGTGGATTTACCCATCATGATCCCGCATCCGGTTATCGGTATCGCCCTTCTCAGCGTTTCCGGGCGAAATCATCCCCTGGGGCGACTGCTGGCTGATATGGGGGTGCAGTTGATGGGGACGTGGACGGGCATAATCACGGTGATGCTGTTCGTGGGGCTGCCTTTTTATGTCAACACAGTCAAGGCGGCCTTTGAAGCCGTGCCGCCCCGCCTTGAGAACGTCTCCCGGACCCTGGGAGCTCCCATGTTTTCCACCTTTTTCCGGGTAACCCTGCCCCTGGTCTGGCGCAGTGTGGTGCTGGGTATGATTATGGCCACGGCCCGGGCCATCAGCGAGTTCGGAGCCATTGTTATCGTGGCCTATCACCCCATGACAGCACCGGTGCTGATTTATGAACGTTTTACAGCCTATGGTTTGAAATATTCCCAACCGGTGGCCGTCTGGTTGATCCTGATTTCTCTGGCCCTGTTCGTGCTGATGAGATTTTTTGCCGGAAAGGGAAATGAGCATGCTTGAGATTTCCGATTTGCGAGTGACCGTGCCCGGTTTTACTCTGGATGATATCTGCCTCAGCATCGGCAGCCGGGATTTTTTTGCCGTGATCGGACCTACCGGTTCGGGGAAATCCCTGCTTCTGGAAGCACTGGCCGGCCTGGTACCGGTTAAAAAGGGTCGCATCAGCCTGGCGGGACGGGAGATAACCGGGACTCCCCCGGAATACCGTGGTATTGGACTGGTTTACCAGGATTATTCCCTTTTCCCGCATATGACGGTCCGGAGCAACCTGCTGTTCGGAGTTCGCTATCACCGGCTTGATCCTGACACGGTCAGCCGTCGGCTGGAAAGGCTGGCAGCACGACTGGGGCTGACCCACCTGCTGCACCGTTACCCGGTTCGTCTCAGTGGCGGCGAGAAACAGCGGGTGGCCCTGGGCCGGGTGTTGATGATAAATCCCCGGGCGGTGCTGCTGGATGAGCCGCTTGCCGCCCTGGACCCGGTTTTTCAGGAGGAAATCAAGATCCTGCTTCAGGAACTGCACCGGGAATGGCAGATTCCTTTTATTATCGTCTCCCATGATTTTGCGGATGTCTTATACCTGGCCGACCGGGGAGCGGTCATAAACAAGGGGCGCCTGATGCAGCAGGGCGAGATGGAGGCTCTTTTTGACCGTCCCGAATCTTCTTTCGTGGCTGAATTTGTGGGCATGAAGAACGTCTTTGACTGTCGGCTGGAGGGCAGGGTGGCCCATGTGAGCGGCCTGACCTTCAATCTGGCGGCGTCCGCCGGAAACGGCCGCGCCCGGCTGGGTATCCGGCCGGAGTCAGTTCGGCTGGTGGCCAGGCCGGCTGAGCAATACGCCAACAAGATTACCGGCACCATCAAGCATCTTGCTTCCCATGGATTTTTTACCATGGTCAAGGTTGATTGTGGCGAGATAACCCTGGACGCGATATGGTCCCGGGAGACTGTGGCGGCTCACCGGCTGGAGCCGGGGACGCGGGTTACCCTGGGAGTTCATCCGGAACGCCTGCATCTGTTCTGATTTTTTTACAGAAAATCGTTGACGGTCAAAAGAGGGTGGAACGGGACCCCCAGGGCTTCGATATTTTCCCGGCCGTTTTCTTCACAGCGATCCAGCAGGGCAATGACGCCGATAATAGACAGACCGTAATCCCGGGCGGCTTCGATGGCCTTGATGGTGGAACCGCCGGTGGTAACAACGTCTTCGGTAATAAAGACGGTGTAACCGGGCCGCACATGGCCTTCTATCTGGCTGGCGGTGCCGTGCGCTTTAGGTTCCTTGCGGATAACAAAAGCCTCAATGGATTGGTTTTTAAGGTGAAAAGTGTGGGCGGCGGCAAAAGAAATGGGGTCTGCGCCCAGGGTCAGGCCGCCGATACCGTCCGGAGCGATGCCCAATTGTTGAATGGTATCATAAATCAGACGGCCCACAAGATACTGGCCCGCTGAATAACAGGTGACCTGTTTTAAATTGAAATAAAAGCGGCTTTTTTTTCCGGAGGACAGGGTGAATTCCGGGGTCGCCGTCTGCTGGAAGGAGCGCTCCCTGATCAGTTTGATGAGTTGCTCTTTATCATTCATGGATTGTCCGCCTTTGGTCTAAATGCTTGTTTACTGGTTGCCCAGGCCATTCTGGCCCCGGCAGTCCGGGCAGGTCCAGGTGATGTTGTTGCATGACAGGCCCCAGATGTTTTCGTACATGCAGTCCTGGCAGATGGAGAAGCCGCATTGACGACAGCGCCAACAGAACGGCACCTCCCGGCCGCAGCAGTGGCAGGCCTGGTTGGGGTCTTGTCTTTTTCTGTCTTTATATGTCATGGCGGTCCCACCCGATTGTCCGGCTGTTTGATGAAAATTTTCTGTTCTGGGCAGGTGTCTCATATTCAGCTGAAAAAAGCAAGCCCCCGCCCCCCCCCTCTTTTTGATTTGCAAGCGAACCGGCTTCAATGGTATATCTTTGACTGCAAGGAGAGGTCATGAATAAGGAAATAACCGGCGTTATCCTGGCGGGCGGTGAAAACCGGCGAGTTCAGTCCCGGCAGAAAGCCTTTTTTGAGGTGGGCGGGCAACCCATTGTGGGGAGGATTTATAGTGTTTTGCGGTCGGTTTTCGCGAGGGTTATGATCGTCACCAACACGCCGCTGGATTTTATTGACTGGAACGCCATTATTGTTACCGATATTTTTGATCATCGCAGTTCTCTGACCGGGGTTCAGGCCGCTTTGTTCAGCGTGGACACGCCCCACGCCTTTGTCTGCGCCTGTGACGCGCCGTTTCTCAAAAAGGAGCTGGTCAAGACCGTTGTTTCCGGGGTTGAGGCCGGCCAGGACGTGGTCATCCCTGAGACGTCGGCGGGGCTGGAGCCGCTTTGCGCTGTCTACTCTGCCGAAAGATGCCTGGAGGTGATAGAAAGTCAGCTTGCCCGGCGGCAGTTTGCCATCAGGCATATTCTAAACCGCTTAAGGGTAAAAATTGTTTCTGAAAAAAAATTGCGCCGGAGCGATCCCTTTCTTGATTCTTTCATGAATGTCAATACTCCGGAAGACCTGGAGCGGGCGCGTCGCATAATGAGGGATCGGGGGAATGATGCTCTGGTAAAAAATTCCTGAGCACCGCCTTCGAGTTATTCATGGTTGCCGGAAAAAAGGGCTCGTTTCTCTGAGCCCGCGATAAGGAAACCTTTTATGGGGATTGATCTCCTGAAAAACAAGAACCATCAGATTTTCCAATTGACATTTAAGTGATGTTAATGATATTAAGAGTATATTAACAAAAGATAATGTATGTTTTTTTTGATTGATATCTTGCTGGAAAACAGCATCAATA
>JAWOCW010000279.1:0-9128 GCA_046483615.1 Desulfosudaceae bacterium | reverse complement strand
AGAAAATACTGCAGGGACAGGGCAAAACGATAATACCTGGTATTAATGGCCGACAAACTGCCTCCTTCTGGTTTCCGGCCCGGCGCCGGGAGAAAAAACCGGTTCAGCTTGATTTATCATCCAAATAATGACATATAATTGATTTTTAAGGGATTGTAAATAAGACGGTTTCGTAAAAAAAGACCGGTTTTGCCATATTTCGTTACCGCGGCGACGGCCGGGACCCTGTAAAATCAAATAGTTCTGGACTCCGGCGGTCGCCGGAACGACGAAGCCGGGTCTTTTTTCAAAGCCGTCCAGGTGCTGTTTTTCTGAAACTTCAAAGGACAATAACACCATGAATTATCCAACTCTCGCGCCGATTAAAAAAGAACGACGGGTTCGGGCCTGCCGCCGGCTGGTGATGGCGATTATTGCCGGTCTCGCCGCCGTCTGCCTGGTGTCCGGCTGTGCCGGGCCAGAGCCGCCCCGGCGGACCTCGCAACAGCAGCCCTACCAGCAGTTCGGGAAATGGTACTCTCCCATGGCGGACAGCGCCGATTTCACGGAAACCGGCATCGCCTCCTGGTATGGCAACAAATTTCACGGCAATCCCACCGCCAGCGGCGAAATATACAATATGTACGACATGACCGCCGCCCACAAAACCCTGCCCCTGGGAACCCGCGTCCGGGTCACCAACCTGGAAAACAACCGTTCCATCGTGGTCCGCGTCAACGACCGGGGCCCCTTTGTGGATAATCGCGTTATCGACCTGTCCTATCTCGCGGCCAGTAAAATCGGCATTGCCCAGACCGGCCTGGGACGGGTCAGAATCACGGCCCTGGACAAGAATGATAAGCAGTCCCAAACGAGCCGGCCCGACCTGGCCGAGGCTGCCATGCCGCCCGACGCGGACCAGCCCCACTATACCCTGCAGATGGGCTCTTTTACCAGCCGGGAGAACGCCGTTAATTTGCGGGAAGCCTTATCCAGCAAATACCAACCGGCCCGTATCGTCATTTTTCATGACAACGACCAGACTTTTTATCGGGTCCGCCTGGGCCAGTACTCCAGCCGGGAAGAGGGGGAACGCGCCCGGCAGAAAATGCTGACCGAGGGGTTTACCAACGTCAAAGTTCTCACCGCCGAATAACGGCAGCCTGGCCAAAACTACCCGACCGGAGCCGCCGGCGCCGAGTTTGCCGGCCGCCGGAGGACGACAACAAACAACCTGATGAGACGGCCACCATGCCGGAACTTGACAAAATTGTTTTTCTGGACAGAGACGGTGTCATTAACGAAGATTCGCCCGATTATATTAAAAGCTGGTCGGAGGTCTCCTTTATTCCCGGCAGCCTGGAGGCCATCCGCCGACTGACCCGGGCCGGATTTGCCGTTATTATGGTTACCAATCAATCCGCGGTCGGCCGCGGTCTCTGTTCCGAGGAGGGATTGAGTTATATTTTCGCCAAAATGAACAGCCGGATTGCCGAAGAAGGAGGGCGTCTTCTGGATATCTTCTACTGCCCCCATCTCCCGGAAGACGACTGCTCCTGCCGCAAACCCCGGCCCGGGCTGATTTACCAGGCCAGCCACCGCTACGACATCAATCTTGACTCAGCCTGCCTGATCGGCGACAGCGCCAGGGATATCCACTGCGCCCGGGCCGCTTTGTGCGGCTATGCCATTCTGGTCCGGACCGGGAACGGCCGGCAGGCGGAAAAAGAGCTGGCCGCGGAGAACATCGAGCCCGACTACGTGGCCGCGGACCTGCTGGAGGCCGCCATCTGGCTGATCGCCAATCATGACTCGGATCCGGCCGCATGATCACCATTGAAGGCAACCTGACCAGAATTCGTTTTCACAACCGGGATACCCTTTACACGGTGGCCGAGCTGAAGACGACCGGCCAGGGAACAAGCGTGACCTTGACCGGCATCATGCCTTCGGCCACGCCCGGCCAGTCCGTCCGGGTCAAAGGCGACTGGCACAACCACCCGAGGTATGGCCGGCAGTTCAAAATAAATTCCTGCGAAGTCATGCTGCCGGCTTCGGCCGGGGGCATCAAGCGGTATCTGAAATCCGGCCTGATCCGCGGCATCGGCCCGGCCATGGCCGATCGTATTACCAGCCACCTGGGTGAAGCAACCCTCGACATCATTGAAAATGAACCGGAACGGCTCACGGAAGTGCCCGGTATAGGAGACAGCAAAGCCGCCCTCATCCGCGAAGCCTGGCTGGAACACCGTACTGTTCGGGAGCTGATGGATCTGCTTCAGGAAAAAGGCGTTGATGCCGGATACAGCGCCAGAATTTTCCGGCTCTATGGTCCCGCCGCCATCAACATTATCAAGGACGATCCTTTTCAGTTGGCCGAAGATCTGCCGGGCGCCGGTTTCCGCATCGCCGATACCATCGCCCTTTCCTCCGGCCGCGACCCCAACAGTCCGGGACGGGTTCAGGCCTGTCTGCGCCACCTGGTAAACGGCAACACCAACACCGGCAACGTCTTTATCTTTGAAGAACAGCTCCTGGGGAAATGCGAGTCTCTTTTCCAGATTGACCGGGCCGAGGCGTCCGCCGGCTTGTCCGACCTGATCCGCTCGGGCTGCCTGGTCAGCGAAAGCATGCCGGGTGACGACCCGGATGTCAATATTATCTATCCGGCCGCCCTGCACGAGGCCGAAACCGGCGCGGCCGCCCGGATACAAGCCTTGCTGACGGCGCCGGTATTTTTCGAAAGCGACGGGCCGGATGAAATCATGGCGGAGGTGGTCCGGCAACTGGCCATCAAACCATCCCCGGAACAATTGCGGGTGCTGGAAGAAATTTTCTATCACCGGGTGGTAGTAGTGACCGGTGGACCGGGCACCGGCAAAACCACCCTGATCCGCTCCATTGCCGCCGTCCTGGAGAGTTCCGGCAAAAAGCTGCTCCTGGCGGCGCCGACCGGACGAGCGTCCAAGAGGCTGGCCGAAGTTTCCGGCCGGGAGACCGGCACCATCCACAAGCTGCTGGGCTATAATTTCCAGGACGACGTCTTCGCCAAAAACCGTGACAACCAGCTGCGGACCGACGCCGTCATTGTCGACGAAGCCTCCATGGTGGATCTGCCCCTGTTTTACAACTTATTGCTGGCCACCCCGGTTACCTCCACGCTGATTCTGGTGGGTGACGTTTTCCAGCTGCCCCCGGTGGGACCGGGAAACGTTTTAAACGACCTCATCCGATCGGACATACTGCCGGTCTTTCACCTTTCGGAAATTTTTCGCCAGGCCCGCCAGAGCGCCATTGTCACCAACGCCCACCAGATTCGCCGGGGAGAAGCGCCGGACCTGAACCCGGTAGAACTACCCGGAACCCGGGCGGAGTTCTGCTTCATGGAAGAAGAAGATACCGAGACCCTTGCCGGCAAAATCGTTACCCTCTGCCGCGACCACCTGCCCGGACAATTCGGACTGGACCCGCTGACCGAAATCCAGGTGCTGACTCCCATGCACAAAGGCGCCGTGGGCACCCTCAACCTCAACCAGAAGCTACAGGCCGCCCTGAACCCCGCCTCCCCGGAAACCGCCGCCGGTGGTGGATTCAGGGCCAACGACAAGGTCATGCACCTGCGGAACAATTACGGCAAAGAAGTCTTTAACGGGGATATCGGCACCATTGCCGAGGTGGACGGCGGCCAGCACGCCCTGACCGTGGACTATGGCGGCCGCCTGGTGGAGTACGACCTGTCCGAGACGGATCAACTCTCCCTGGCCTATGCCATTACCGTGCATAAAGCCCAGGGATCGGAATACCCGGCCGTGGTGATTCCCATGACAACCAGGCATTACCCCCTGCTGCAACGCAATCTGCTTTACACCGCCATCACCCGGGCCAGGCGGCTGGTGGTCCTGATCGGCACCACCAAGGCCATCAACGTGGCCATGAAACGCGACCTGCCCTCCGACCGCCTCTCTCTGCTGGCTTACCGCTTGAATCCGGACCTGCTATCCCGGATATTTCATGACATTTTTTAATATAAAAATGTTTTTTTTCCGCAAATCCAAAATGACAATTTGTAATTTTGGAATGACTACTGAATTCAGTATAAATAATTGAAATAATGCAATAAAGTAATGCTTTTTAAAAAATTTCATGAAATGTCCGGGCTATGACTTATCGCCCGGCCAGTCCAGCAGAAAATCAATGAAATCGATCAGGTCACCGGCCACCCGGTAAGGCTTTTCCGCCAACTCTTCCGCTTCCATGCTCTTGAATATGGGTCCCCCCACAATGGCAACAGTGTCCGGCGGCACAGCCGGCATGATATGACAGGTGAGAATTTCCTCGGTCTCAAAATGGAGCACGGTCAGCCCGAGGAGGTCCGGCCGCCGACGCAGGCACCCGGCCAGAATAGCTTCCGGTTCCAGCAGCAACCCCAGGTGGATCACCTCCACCCCCGCGATTTCAGCATATAAGCGCACCGACTCCAACCCGGCGCCCCAGCCGTCATCCATGGTGGCGGTGACCATGGAGGGAGGCCGCGACCACAGCCCGACCAGCCGACGCTTTTTCTTCTCCGCCAGCAGGGCCTGCCCGATATTCAGCAGCTCCCTGGCCGGGGGCAGCCCGGTATCGCGCCAGTCTGTCGTCAGTTCAACCAGCTTTTGCCTGATTTTCCCCATAAAGACCTCACTGAATCTGAAAGGCAGCCGTTTTCAGAGTTCCATCCTCACCCGGTCCGTGTCCCTGCTCGGTCACCCGGGCGATTTTGCCGCTGTCCACGGTAATGACCGTGGAACTCCGGGTGCCGTAGATATCGCTTTTAATAAAAACAGAAGACAGGCGGCGCTCCCAGTCCAACCCCACCCCGGTATCCGGAAGCTGATCATCCGGGGGCATGGTCCGGTCCGCCAGCAGATCCAGTATATCCTGGTGGGAAATAACCCCGCCACCGGCCACCAGCGAAGTCAGAGCGTCTTTGCCATACCGCACTTTCGGCCAGGAGGTGTTCAGTAAATGATTGCATAAACCATGCACCCCCGGCGGCAGAATCCGCAACCGCCCTTCCCGGTTGGAATAATAGCAGAGTCGGTCCCAATTTCCGATGACCAGGTTGAAACCATTGCAGCGGGCCATCAGGGAATCATTTTGACGAATAAAGTCTTCCGGGTCCAGATCGCCGGTCAGAAAATCTTCCACCAGCTTGCCCCGGGAAGGCGCGGTCGGATCCATGCTGAAAGGTTCCCGATAATTGGTAATGGCCCCGATTCTTCCCTGGCGGGTTATCCCCAGCCAGGTCCCGCCCGCCAACCGGTCCCGCCCGGCCAGCAAACCGGGATGATCCGGCCAGAAATCCAGCCGATCGGTGGGCCGGTCGTAAAACTCATCCCGGTTGGCCGCCAGGATGAGCGGATAATCCGGATGAAAATGAGTCGCAATCAGGATCAAACACATATCGTGATTATAACCTTTCTCTGGGGCCTGACAAACCACAATCTTTTTTTTGTTTTCAGCTTTTGTTTTTAGCTTGACATAACCAGGTTTTTTCTTTAAAAGAGTCAAATTGAACTGAAGCACCGATTAATAAACAACTGGGTTCGCACAACCGGAAAATATATTCCCCAGTAGCTCAGTTGGCAGAGCAGGTGGCTGTTAACCACCGCGTCCGTGGTTCGAGTCCGCGCTGGGGAGCCAATTTATAAAGCCCGCCTGTTTTTCAAGGCGGGCTTTTTTATTGCTCATGTTTTTCGTCTATATCCGGCAAAGCAAGACTTCACAACGTTTCTATTGCGGACACACCGACAACCTCCAACGACGCCTCCGCCAGCGCGACGATCCCGATTACCACGGCTCCAGAACCACCAAGGTCTTTCCCGGCCCATGGCAACTTAGCCCGGATATTTCACGAGTCGATTAATAAATGAATGTTTCTCGAAAAATTTCATGAAATATTCGGGTTAGAAGTTTCCGGACTTTATATGAAGCCGTCATCCTTAATTTATTGACAGGGAAGAGGAGCAGCGCGGCGGCGCGCATCAAGAAAAAGACTATAAACTGGTGAAAGCCCGGCCACTGAACGCGATTGTCCAGAAACCGTGGACCAGATTTTTATCACTACCCCGGAAGAACGTCAATCCCTGCGAAAGCACGGGCGTAGCGGCCGGCCGTTGGGAAGCCATCAATTTACAGAAAAGTTGGGGAAAAAGCCGGGCCGCGCCTTAAACCCTGGTAAACCAGGACCTGAACCGGAAAAACAATAAGCGCTTGCCGTGAATTAAGCATGGATGTCCCCGGAATAGTGCCCGGAATAGTGGTGGGAGCTGGAACGGACGGCTTTTACAGGCAACGGCGCCATAAAAGCAGTTTTTTCCCGTCGTATCTATGTCAGTTCCATTTTTTCCGGTTCACACAGCAGGGGCGCATTGATGGCAGTCTTGCCACAGTTTTTGCAGGAATACCGATCATTATTAACACGATTCCGGCAAGCCTGTGGCGGGGCTAAATCTTTGGAGCCACACCAGTCCACTTTTGTAATCATCCCCGCGGGATTACAGATATTATTCTGATCCAGCGCCACAGCGCCGCAATCCGCGCAATAAAAAGCTTTGGTGTTTTTGGGCAGAGGAACATGATTTTTCGGGTCGAAATCAGCCATTTACGCAAACTCCTTGATAGTCTCAAAATTAAGTAAAGATTAAAAATCAACCTACCCCGCCGCAGGTGACGGGGAATGCCATCCCACGCGATTTAATTTTTTTATATAACAAGGAGGGTTGGGACTGTCAACCTGTTTTCAATTCCGGCAACGCCGGGGTCGTTCTTGCTTAATAATTACCTGATTAACCCCTGGCACAAAACCAAAAGAGATTGACTTTCAGGGTCTGTCTTAGTAAATTGAATTTAAATCATTTTTAAAAATTTTATTCTCTTTCTTACCATAACCCGACACTGCCGGTTCAGCTCCCGGGCGAGGGGGTGTGGGCCGCCTTTACAAAATCCGAAGCGATGAACATCACATTGCCTGATTAACATTTTTACCGACAGGCCTCCCTTTTTTTGATCTAAATCAATGCAGCCGGCAAACTTTAATGGCATTTTCATGGCTGAAAAAGGTTGAACGTCCAGGCAGATAAACCCTTATGAGCGGAGAATAGATGCGAAAACACATTCCCCGATATATCCGCCGAACATTGTTGATCGTACCCGTGGCGGCGGCTCTGGCGGTTGCCGCTTATCTGGTGACGCACCGTCCGGGGCCTGAGAAAAAAGCCGACGCGGAATCGGTCCGGGCACTCCGGGTTATTGAAGCCCCCCTCGTAAACCTGGTGCCCCGGGTAACCGGCTATGGTGAGGCCGAACCGGCGCGGGTCTGGGAGGCCGTGGCCGAAGTCAAGGGGTCCTTGGTGGAGGTGCATCCCCAGCTGGATTCCGGAGAAATCATTGAAGCGCAAAGCCTGCTGCTTAGAATCGACCCTTCGGAATACCAACTGGCCGTGGCCCGGCTGGAGGCCGGCCTGGAGGAAACCCGGGCGAAAATTTCCGAGCTTGACATGGAGGAAAAAAACACCGGGCAACTGCTGACAATAGAAAAGCGTTCTCTGGAACTGGCCCGCCAATCGCTGGAACGGAAGCGGGCCGCCTTGAAACGAAACTCCATCTCTCCTTATGAAGTGGACGCCGAAGAAAGAAATTTCCTCCAGCAGCGGCAAAAAGTCCGTCAACTGGAAAACGTTCTTTCGCTTATCCCCGCCAGGAGAAAAACCCTGAAGGCCGCCCTGGCCGTGGCTCAAGCCAACCTGGAACAGGCCGGGATCAATCTTGACAAAACCACTATCAAGGCGCCTTATGACTGCCGGCTCAGCGAGGTCAGGCTTGAAACCGGCCAGTTCGTGCGGGCCGGCCAATCTCTATTCAAGGCGCATGGAACCGGCGCTACCGAAGTCGAGGCCCGGTTCCGGGCCCAGCAGCTCCGCAGCCTGCTAGATGGCGATAAACGCGATCAATTTCAACCGGGAATGGGAGCTGATACCTTCCGGGAACTATTCCGGGAAGTGGGCGCCACGGTTCGCCTGCAAAACGGGGAATGGACGGCTGAGTGGGCTGCCCGGGTCGACCGGATACGGGAAACAATGGACACGAAAACCAGAGAGATGAGAGTTGTCGTGGTGGTTGACCGTCCCTATGAAAAGGCCCGGCCGGGAGTGCGTCCGCCCTTGACGGCCGGCATGTTCTGCGAAGTAACACTACATGGCCCGGTACAGCCGGAAAGAATTGTTCTGCCCCGGTCCGCGGTACATGAAGACATGGTCTACATGGTGGACAAAAATCAGCGTCTTCAGAAACAAAAAGTGGTGGTGGATTTTGTCCAGTCGGATTTTGCTGTCATAGAATCCGGACTTTCAGGCGGCGAAAAGGTGATTGTGTCTGATTCCTCCCCCGCCATTACCGGCATGAAGGTTCTGCCGAAAACAGATGAGCGCCTGAGGCAATCCCTGCTGAGCGCCAGCCAGAAGAAAGGGACCGGCGAATGATCCGCTTTTTTACCGCCCATCCCACCGCTGCCAACCTGTTTATGGTCGTTTTTCTGATTGCCGGCGCTTTTACGCTGCCGCATATTCTGCGCGAGTCCCAACCCGATTACGCCCCCACCGAAGCGGAAATCCGTATTCAGTATCCCGGGGCCACCGCCGGGGAAGTCGAAGAAGTAATCTGCCGACGGGTGGAAGACGCCGTTGACGGCATAAGTTTTGTCCGGGAGGTCCGGGCGGACGCCAGGGAAGGTTTTGCTTCGATCGTGGTGGAGATGTCCCCGGACGGTGACATCCAGACCTTTCTGCGCGACATTGAAACCGAGATCGACGCCATAGACGATTTTCCGGCCGAAGTTGAAGATCCCGTCATATCCGAGCTCGGCCGGACAGACCCGGTTCTGTCTCTGCTGATTTCAGGGCCGATGAGCCTTCCCGATCTCAAGGCCTACTGCGAAGGGCTGAAGGAACGCCTGCAGGAAGCCGGCATTTCCCTGGTGGAAATTGACGGTTTTTCCGAGCATCAGCTGAGGGTGTCCCTGTCTGACGCGGCCCTGCGGAAACTCGGACTCAGTGTCGCCCAGGTGGCCGAACGCATCGCCGCCCAGAGCAGGGACATGCCCCTGGGTA
>JAWOCW010000249.1:0-3331 GCA_046483615.1 Desulfosudaceae bacterium | reverse complement strand
CCCAGCTGGCGCTGCTGCCCCAGGGCCGACCGGAAGCCGCCGGCCGGGTGCGGGCCATGCTGGCCGCCCATGACTGCCTGGGCTTCGGCAATTGTTCCAATGAACGGGAATGTGAAGCCCAGTGTCCCAAGGAAATATCCATTGTCAACATCGCCCGCCTCAACCGGGAATTTCTGAAAGCCGGTTTTGCCGCCGAATGATGGTGACGGACGGCGACATCGGATCGGACCGGATCGGCGTCATGGCCGACAGCCACGGCCGCCCCGAAGCCCTGGAGGCCGGTATTTCGACCCTGCGGGCGAGGGGATGTTCGGTTTTGTATCATCTGGGGGATATCTGCGATTCAGCCTATCCGGAAAACACCGCCGCCTGCGTCAAGATTATCGAACGAAATGGCGTTCTGGCCGTCAAGGGCAACAACGAGCATACTGTTTCCATTAATTACGTGGATCGCGATGACGGCGCGGTCAGCAGTTCCACGGCGGTTTACCTGGGACGGCTGCCGCTGGTGCGGGAGTTGCCCGGGGCTGTTTTCTGCCACTCGCTGCCCTTTGAAGCCGAGCTGGGTTTGTCGGCCATGGTCCGGATGATGGAACCGGCCGCCGCTATCCATTTTGGCCGGCTTTATCCCGGCCGGGTTCTCTTCCGGGGCCACAGTCATCAACCCGAGATAATTCGTTGCCGGGCAAATCGGGCCGAAGCCGAGGCTCTCCCCAGGGACCTGCCCCTGGAGCTGGCTTCAGCCAGGCCCTGTGTCGTTACCTGCGGCGCCCTGACCGACGGGCTGAGCCTGATCTGGCACACCCGGGAAGACTGGGTCTGTTCGATTGCCTGCGACGGCTGAACACGGCCGCGGATACCCGGCTGGAGAGTCTGGCCGGAAGAGTTTGCCCGGAATGATCGGGGATCAGTTCTTCAGATTGAGCAGCTGCATCTGTTCATCATTTTTTTGCCACAGTTCATTGACCCAGACCTGAAAATTTTCGCGGAAGGCGCTGTCCTCAAAATAGTCCCCCATCATTTGCTCTGTAATGGGAATAGTATCGATCTGAACTATGACCTGGCTGACCCGTCCGCTTAAAAATCCCCAGAAGGTAGGTCTCCCCTCCGGATAGAAGATTCTGACATTGATGATGCTGCTCAGGTGTTCGCCCATGGCGGCCAGTACAAAAGCAATGCCGCCGGCTTTGGGCTTGAGAAGGTGCTGGTAGGGAGATTGCTGTTTACGGTGTTTATCCGGGCGAAAGCGGGTGCCTTCCAGGAAATTGATAACCGCTACCGGCATTTTGGAAAATTTCTGACAGGCCTGGCGCGTAATCTCAATATCTTTACCTTTCAGATGGGGGTTTTTCTTCAAAAAAGCGGCGGAATATCGCCGCATGAAAGGAAAATCCAGGGCCCACCAGGCCAGCCCCAGAACGGGCACCCAGATGAGCTCTTTTTTCAGGAAAAATTTCAGAAACGGGATTTTACGGTAGAACACCCGCTGCAGTACCAGGATATCCACCCAGCTCTGGTGGTTGGAGATAACCAGGTACCAGTCTTTTTTATTCAATCCTTCCAGGCCGTGAATCTCGAAATTGATTTTGTGAAACAGCTTCTGGTTAAGATTGTTGCAGCGCACCCAGGCAAAAGAAATAATTACCAGAATTTTGCCGCACCAGAGCCGGAACTTTTCCACCGGAACCAGGAATTTTATGATGGCCACGATAAAAAGGGGGCAGCACCAGAAAATGGTGTTAAGCGTGTACAATATAATGGACAGGACTCCGCGCAGCGGTCCGGGCAAAAAACTCAGCATAAGGCTCCTTTGAATCTGATCGATTTTTTTATGGTATCTTTAGCTTTGATGGCACCGTAAAAAGCCTGGAAATTTCTAAAACCGACAGACAAATTAAAAATAACTTCTTGATTTTACTTAACACTTAATCACTTAAAACTTAACACTGCCTGTAAAAAAGATTTTTTACGAAGCCGTCAAAATTGTGCCTTGATATTAAGCGGAGTCGCCCCGGCAACTCCAGAGCTTTGTTGCCTTTTACAGAAATTTTACAATAGCGGAATCTTTGATCATCTCGCCATAAATCGGAATAACGGTGAGGCGGTTTGCTCCGGGGAAAAAGGACTGACGGACTTTCTGCTTAATCTGCTCGCGTAAGGTTGCGTTGAATCGTCTCGGTCAGAGTTTTCATGCTGACCGGCTTGGAGATATAGTCGTCCAGCCCCTGATTCAGGAGTTCTTCGCGGTCTCCGGCCATGGCATTGGCCGTAATGGCTATAATCGGGACTTTCTTCCGGCTGTCTCGCTGCATGGACTGTATCTGCCTGGTGGCGGCGATGCCGTCCATAACCGGCATTTGAATATCCATCAGCACCAGATCAAAATTGTCGTCCGGGAACATCCTGACCGCTTCGGCGCCATTGACGGCAATGGTAATGGTATGACCGATTTTTTCCAGCATCTGCACGATGACCTGGCGGCTGATGGCGTTGTCCTCCGCCAGAAGAATGTGCAGTGAGGGCGGGCCGGAGGTGATCGCGGGCGACTGGTCGGCCGGTGCCGGCTTAACTGAAGTTTCCCCCTGATTTTCGAAGACGGCGCTAAACCAGAAAGTTGAGCCCCGGCCAGGTTGGCTGGTGACCCCGACCTCGCCTTGCAGCATGGCCACCAGCCTTTTGGTAATGGCCAGGCCCAGGCCGGTGCCGCCATATTTGCGGGTGGTCGAAGCGTCCACCTGGGAGAAGGAGTCGAATATGGACTGCTGGTGTTCCCGGGGAATGCCCACCCCGGTGTCTTTGACTTCAAACAGCAGCTTGACCGAGCTGCCGTATTGCTCAAGGGAAGAAACCCGCACCGTGATTGAGCCGGTTTCCGTGAACTTGACGGCATTATCACAGAGGTTGATCAGAATCTGCCGCAGCCGGACCGGGTCTCCCCGAAGGTGGCCGGGCACATCTTCCTTGATACTGAAGCTGTGGGCGATAGGTTTTTCCCGCAGCCGGGTGGTCACGCTTCTTTGAATTTCCTTCAGTATCTTAGCCAGGTCAAAGTCGATTATTTCCAGGCTGAGTTTGCCGGCCTCGATTTTTGAAAAATCGAGCAGGTCGTTAATGATGACCAGCAGGGCTTCGGCGCTGTTTTTGACGCTTTCGGCGTATTCCAACTGTTCCTGGGACAGACCGGTTTCCAGAAGCAGGTCGGTCATACCGATGACGCCGTTCATGGGTGTTCTTATTTCATGGCTCATGTTGGCCAGAAATTCGCTTTTGGCCCGGTTAGCGGCTTCCGCCGTTTCCTTGGCCCGTTTCATGGAGTCTTCCGCCTTTTTCC
>JAWOCW010000245.1:0-4717 GCA_046483615.1 Desulfosudaceae bacterium | reverse complement strand
AAGACTTATACGAGGAAAAAGATTACGGCAGATATGCCAACGAAGACGGGCGCATGTATGTCAACTTCACCACCAATAACGACATCACCGGGGGCAACAGTGGAAGCGGCCGAGACCACCCACTCATCCACCGGATCGGTCATCAGCAGGACCTCGAAATCTTTTTCTTTAAGCTGCTCCAGGTGTGGATGATGCAGGAGTGATTCCAGGTTGTCGCCGGTTATGTAATAAATATTTTCCTGGTCCGGTTTCATGTTGGCCACGTAATCTTTCAGGCTGACCCACTTGTCAGTGGATTTGGTGGTTTTATAGCGCAACAATTCGGTAAGTTTGTCCCGGTTCTCATAATCAGTATGCATGCCTTCCTTGAGCACCGCCCCGAGCTCCTCATAAAACTGTTCGTATTTTTCAGTCTCCATGTCCGCGAACAGGTTGAGTACCTTTTTAACCAGGTTTTTGCGGATATTCCGGACCACCGCGTCCTGCTGCAGAATTTCCCGGCTGACATTGAGATTCAGGTCGGGCGCGTCCACCACCCCCTTGATAAACCGCAGGTACTCCGGGAACAGCTCCTTGCAGTCATCCATGATAAAAACCCGTTTGCAATACAAAGAGACACCGTGTTTGCGCTCCGGGGTAAACAGCTCAAAGGGTGCCTTGGAGGGCACGTATAAGAGAGCCACGTACTCGGTAAGGCCTTCCAGCTTGAGATGCAGGTGGGTCAGGGGCGGATTCCAGTCATGGCTGAGGTGCTTGTAAAACTCATTATGCTCTTCTTCGGTGATCTCGTTTTTGTCTTTCAGCCAGATGGCCTCCATGGAATTGAGAGTCTCTTCGGTAACGACGGTTCTGGTCTGGCCCTCGATCTTGTTGCCCTCCTTGTCGACCAGGGCTTCTTCTTCAGAGAGGGGCTCCTCTCTTTCCACGTCCATGACAATGGGGTAAGCCACGAAATCGGAATGGGTTTTGACAATCCGGCGGATGGTGTATTCCTGGGTAAAATCGTCGGCCTGATCGTCGCCGCCGTCGCGCAGCTTTAAAATCACCCTGGTACCCCGTTCCTGTTTTTCGGTGGTTTCCAGGGTATAAGTGCCGTCCCCGGCTGAAGTCCATTGCACGGCCTGGTCCGCCGCGGCCCCGGCCGCCCGGGTGATCAGGGTGACCTGCTCGGCCACGATAAAGGCGCTGTAAAAACCCACTCCGAACTGTCCGATCAGCTCCGGGGTCAGGGTTTCCTCTTCTCTGGCCTTTTCCAGCGCCTCCAGGAAAGCCGCCGTGCCGCTCTGGGCGATGGTGCCGATATTTTCAATAACCTCCTCCCTGGTCATGCCGAGACCGTTATCGACGATTTCCAGAGTGCGGTTCTCCTTGTCCGGAATAATCTTGATCTTGAATTCTGAATCGCCTTCCAGAATGTCGGGCTCGGTCTGGGCTTTGAACCGCAGACGGTCAATAGCGTCCGAGGCGTTGGAAATCAACTCCCGCAGGAATATTTCCCGGTTGGAATAAAGGGAATTGATAATCAGTTTTAATACCTGCTGATCATCCGTCTTAAACTGAAAAGTCTCTTTGTTGCTCGTCATGATAATTCCTCTTCTTGCCTGTGGTTATATAATTTAAACATTCCGCCCTCTGATAAAAACAATCCTGTGAGTTAATTTATTAAAATGGTAATGAATCGAAAAATGTCAAGGGTGGGAAGGGACAAGCGCCCGACCGGGGCGGCCATTATCAGTCACGGCATAAAAAAAGCCGGCCCGGAGTTAATCCGGGCCGGCTGGTTTTGTCAAGACGCAAAATTCCCGTAAAATCCGGGCTTACATGAAAGCCCCTTCCGGGATTTCCATGATGGAACTGGTCAGGGCGCTGACGCCGTCCATTTTACCCATCACGGCCGGGAACAGGGAGGTGATATAAAATTGCGCCGTTTTGATCTGGCCCTGGTAAAAATCCTCGTCCTTTTTCTTGACTTTACCGCCGGCCAGCGCTTCCGCGGCCACGGAAGCGCGCCAGAGGTGAATCCAGCCCATGACCACGTCACCCATCACTTCCAGGAAAGGAGTGGCTGATCCAAAAGCGTCCAGCACGTCTTCGGACATGGCTTTTTTGCCGATGGCCATGGCTACTTCACCCAGACGACCGACCGCTTTTTCCACCACTTCGGCCATTTCCCGGAGCTCTTCCTGCTCTTTGGCCCGGCCCACGCCGTTGCTGACTTCGCCCAGAAAATCCATGAAAGGCTTGCTCTTGTTCATGCCCAGTTTCCGGGCCAGCAGATCCATGGCCTGAATGCCGTTGGTGCCTTCATAAATACTGGTAATCTTGCAGTCCCGGACCAGCTGCTCCTGGGGATATTCCTTGATATAACCGTAGCCGCCGTAAACCTGGCAACCCATGGCGCAGACGTCAAAACCCTTGTCCGTGCAATAAGCCTTCAGAATCGGGATCAACAGTTCAATCTGTCCTCTGACCATTTCTTTTTCCTCTTCATCGGTCAGGGTTTCCATAAGGTCGAAACAATGGGCCACGAAATAGAGAAAACCGCGCATGCCTTCCACGTATGATTTCATCCAGAGCAACTGCCGGCGGACATCCGGATGCCGGATAATGCTGACGCTGGGCGCTTCGGGGTTCATGAAATCGAGCAGTTCCCGGCCTTGAATCCGCTCCTTGGCATAAGCCACGGCGTTGGCGTAGGAGGTGGCCGCCAGGGCGTATCCCTGGACGCCGACGCCGAAGCGGGCTTCGTTCATCATCAAAAACATGGCCTTCATGCCCTTGTTTTCTTCACCCAGCAGGGTGCCGACGCAGTTGTCCTTGCCGCCGAGGGTCAGCGAACAGGTGGCATTACCGTGAATGCCCATTTTTTCTTCGATGCCGGTGCAGACCACGTCGTTGAACTCGCCCAGAGAGCCGTCCTCCTTAACCCGGTACTTGGGCACGATAAACAGGGAGATACCCTTGGTTCCGGCCGGAGCGCCTTCAATGCGGGCCAGCACCGGATGAATGATATTGTCGGAAAGGTCGTGCTCGCCGGCCGAGATGAAAATCTTGTTGCCGGAAATATTAAAGGTCCCGTCATCATTGCGGGTGGCCGTGGTGGTCAGGGCGCCCACGTCCGACCCGGCCTCGGGTTCGGTCAGCAGCATGGTGCCGGTCCATTCACCGGTATACATCTTTTTGACAAAAGTCTTTTTCTGTTCTTCCGTGCCCAGCTCCTCGATCATCTTGGCGGCGCCGTGGGTCAGACCGGGATACATCATAAAGGCCATGTTGGCACCGGAAAAGAACTCCGAGGCCGCCAGGTTGACCACGCTGGGCATGCCCTGTCCGCCGAATTCGGGATCTTCGGAAGCGCCGATCCATTCTCCTTCCCGGTATAGCTCAAAAGCCCGCTTGAAAGATTCCGGAACCTTGACCTGGCCCTTTTCGAAAGTACATCCGGCATCACCTTCCTCGTTGGTGGGCAGAATTTCCTTCAAGGCCAGGTTGCGGGCCTCGGTCACCACCATTTCAATGGTCTTTTTATTAAAATCAGCGAACTTCTCGTTTTTTGAAAGTTCATCAACCTTCAGCATTTCAAACAGGACAAAATCAACGTCCCGCCGGTTGGAAAGTGTTCCCTGTGCCATAACCACCATCTCCTTTTAAAATTTTGCTTCTGTTATTATACACATATCAGCCCATAAATAATGAATGAATGTTCATTCATTCAGATATCAATCCCCTCTTTTCTTGTCAAGAACAAGTTCATGATGTACCTTAAAAATAATGGTCTTTCTGCTTTTTTTGGTATTGACAACCGAAGCAGCCGGGACTAATAATACCTCAGCGGACGGACTGGTCCGTCCGCTGAGACAAAGATATTAAAACCCATGAATATCAGCAAATTAACCACCAAAGACAAAATACTGGCGGCCGCCAACAGCGAGTTTGCTGAAAAAGGATTTTACCGGGCCGTGGTCTCGGATATCGCCGACCGGGCCGGCGTGGGCAAGGGAACGGTCTACCGCCACTTCGGCAACAAGGAAGACCTGCTGGGCTACCTCGTCAACCAGGGGGTGAACCGGCTGGAAAAGAGGATTGAAGGGGTTGTCGCCGAAACTACTTCCCCGAAGGATTCCCTGGCGGAAATCATTTCCATCTTCCTGGAACTGCACGAAGGATCCAAAGAACTCAATAAAATTATTATCATGGAAGGCCTCCAGAATATCGGCCGCGTTCAGGCTGATCTTTTAACCGGCGTCAAACGTATTCACCAACATCTGGCCGGGTTATTCCAAAAAGGGATAACGAGCGGCACCTTTATCGATCATGATCCCGAGGAAATGGCCCTTATTTTTGAGGGCCTGATCTGGTCGATTCTCCGTAATTCAGTTCTGTTTGAAACCTCCCTGGACAGGGACAATTTGAAAACCGTATTATGGGAAATATGTTTGAATGGATTTACCAGGCATTAATAAAGGAAAGCTCATGAAAAGACTCGTTAACTTCCCAACGTTTCCTCGCTGCCGGCGCCTGACCGGTCTGGTGTTGACCGCGGCCGCGGCCTGGCTGCTGATGTCGCAGATCGCCCCGGCCCGGGAGGCCGGCCTGACCCTGGAACAGGCCCGTCAGATGGCCCTGCGACAAAATGAAAACATTCAGGCTTCCCGGGAAGATCTGACCCAAGCGGACCGCAACCTGGATATGGCCACCTCATACCTGTATCCCCAGG
>JAWOCW010000238.1:0-3456 GCA_046483615.1 Desulfosudaceae bacterium | reverse complement strand
GGGTGTCCGATGGCGCCCAGCAGGATGGCATCGGCGGTCCGCAACCTGGCAATGGTATCATCGTTTAATATCTCGCCGGTTTTCTGATAGTGCTCGCCACCCAGGTCATAATTGGTATAGTTCAGTTCAAAGCCGTACGCCTTGGCAGCGGCATTCAGAACCTTAATACTTTCGACGGTAACTTCCGGGCCGGTACCATCTCCGCCGATTACGGCAATGTTGTAGCTTCTGTTTGTCATAAAATGTCTCCTTCAGTTTGGATCTGTCAAGCCTTGCGAGGCGCGGCCGGCAAGCGTCAGTGATTGATTTTGCCGGGGCTTGACGCCTGTTTCAGGTATAATATGGATTCTGTTCTTCTATGTCCGGGGAGTATGCGTCTCACTTTCAGCAGCATGATCCTGGTGGTGGCCGAAAGCAAATCGGCGGAGCGCGCCGATCGGCCCGGAAAAGGTATACAGTAAAATGACGACAAAGGCGGATAAAATTGGTTCCTGGATCAGGACTACCAACAATAAAACAGAGATAACCAGCAGATTGAAATTTTTGGCCTTGATCAGGAAGGCCGGCATTTTTTTAAAGCTGGCATAGGGAACCGAGCTGACCATTAAGAAGGACAGGGCGTACATGCTGGCCGGTACCAGGTATATCAGGAATGGCACGGCCTGGGCCGAGAGTTCCAATCTGAACAAAAAGAGGACCAGGGCAGCCAGCATGCCGGCTCCGGCGGGAATGGGCAGGCCGGTAAAATAGTTGTTATCGGAGGTGTCCACGTGAGTGTTGAAACGGGCCAGGCGAAGCGCTCCGCAGGCCAGAAAGACCATGGCGGCAATCCAGCCGAATTTTCCCAGTGGTTGCAGAACCCATAAATACATCATCAGACCCGGCGCCAGGCCGAATGAAATCAGGTCGGCCAGGGAATCGTATTCCACTCCGAAACGACTGGTGGTCCGGGTAGCCCGGGCGACCTTGCCGTCCAGAGTATCAAATATCATGGCAGCGATTATCAGCAGGGCGGCCCTGGTGAAACTGCCTTCAATGGAAGCGATGACAGCGGAAAACCCGCAGAAGAGGTTCAGGGTGGTAAAAATGTTCGGCAGCACGTAGATACTCTTGCGAAGCCGTTTGTGTTCAGTTTTGTCTTTTTTCATTGTAAGTATGCCAGGATGGAAGATCCCGCTTTAACCTTTTCTCCGGGAGAAACATTCAGGCGGGCGTCCATCGGTAAGTAAAGATCAAGCCGCGATCCAAAGCAGATAATGCCGAACCGCTGTCCCTGCTTAACCTTATCGTTTTCATTAATATAACAGATTATCCGGCGGGCGACCAGGCCGGCTATCTGAACCACGCATATATCTTTGCCGCTGTCGGTGTGGCAGAAAACGGCGTTATGTTCATTTTTGTCCGAGGCCTTGTCCAGATTGGCCGAAAAAAAAGCCCCCGGATAATACAGAATCCGGGTGATTTTGCCGGCACTGGGCATGCGGTTGACATGCACGTTGAAAACCGACATAAAAATGCTGATTTTTATGCAGGAGCTATTACCCAGCGGATTATTGGTTACCTTTTCGGCCATGATAACCTTGCCGTCCGCCGGTGAAACCACGGACCCGGATTCAACCGGAATAATTCGGTCCGGATCCCGGAAAAAGTAACACGTAAAGGCGGTTACGATTAATCCCAGAAGGGCCGGCAGGACGAAGCCGGTCAAGGCCAGAACGCCGGTAACAAAAGCCGCCGCGATAATAAGTCGGTGCCCGGCTTTGGCCACAGGAAAGGCCGTTTGGCTGGGCGGATCAGACCACTTATATTGAGTCATGGACCTGTTCTTATCTCAATTTGTGTAAAATCTTATTTTTATAACTGATAATACTTATATTGTCAATCTTTTTTGAATGTTCCGGTTTTTTTAACCTGGATATTTCATGAAAGATCCTGGTTCATGTTCTTTCGGGATGGTCCGGTTCTATGGGCCGACAACTTCAAACCCGTAATCAGCGATAAATTTTTCCAATTGCGTTTTTTGTCGGGGCATTAATTTTTTGAAACTTACGCAGAGCGTCCAGACTTTTTTGTTGGAATGGGGCAGGGTGGTTACTTCAAAATTATTAACCGCCTCAAAAGGGATCGGATCAACCATGATACCTTCACTGGGCATCATGACGGCCAGGCCGCTTATTTTTTTGTCGGGCATCTTTTTTTCCATGTATTGAACGGCCAGGCCGCCCATACCGATATCCTTGATCGGCCCCAGGCGGGTGTGAACCGGCCGGCCGATTTTAAAAAAGGAAGGCCTGGTGGTTACGACAAAAGCTCCGTCAACGGTAAATCTTTTCCAGCGCCGTCTGTTGATCTGATTCATTGATTCTCCCGGTTGATGCCCTGTTGGCAAGGGTTTGCTCGTCGTGACCTGAATATTGGACCCGCCTGACAATCACTCTTTTTTGTCATGGATAATATTATAAAATTCTTTCATGACCTTGTCTTCATCACCCTCGTTATAGCCCACCACGCTGCGCAGATGGATGAACGAGTCCAGGTCAATCTCCCTGAACTCAATAGCCACGCCGGTTTGGTCGGATCGGACGACCTCGCCTTTCATGTTCAGGTTAACCTCCGAGGTTGTTCCGGATAAATAAACCTTAATGGCCAGTTCCTGATTTTCAGGGATATCAATATCAGTATCGACAAGCATGCCCTTAAGGCTCAGATTCAATACTTCCCCTTCAACAATCCGGCCGTCATACTCCATTTTCGCCTTGACGCGGAAGACTACGCGGGTACCGCGCCGCTGTTCTGATCCCGTGCTGATCATAAATCTTCTCCGGGTTGGATGCGCCGCTGATCGCAAAGGCCGATATATACTGCGATAGAACGTTTAAAAGATATATTAAACTTAGCATATCCGGATTGAAAAGCGCAATACAATTTGAAAGATTCCGGTAAAATTGAATCGAGGCAGGTTGATCGGTAAAAGACTTTTTTACGAAGCCGTCATAATATGATAATTATACTAAAGCCAAACCTGAACTGGGATCATCCGACATTGGCCCTCAAGAGGTAGTTTTGTTTCTGAAAAAAAAAATTATAATTCCGATTCTGTTGTTCATCCTGGTGGTGGCGGCGACGCCTTATGCCGTCAACCTGGAATATGTCGGAACGCCGATAAAAAATAAAATCAGCCAGGCTCTGCCGGTTCCGGTCCGGTTTGACAATCTTTCCTGGAGGTGGCTGCCGGTCCCCTCTCTTTTTCTTAACGAAATTCGTCTGTCCCGGGAAGGTCTTGATATAACCGCTTCCCGGGCGGCTGTTCGCTTTTTTCCGGCGGGATTGTGGCGCCAGGGCTCAATCCTGCAGCTTGTCCTGGTGCGACCCGATATTCGCCTGAGAATGACTGATAACCTTAAGGAGCCGGCGGCCCTGGTCGCTTCGGCCGGGGGGGATGATCTGATCAACCGC
>JAWOCW010000232.1:0-2516 GCA_046483615.1 Desulfosudaceae bacterium | reverse complement strand
GATTTCAGGATCATTGGCGCCTTTAACAGGGACAACGGCTTACGTACGATGGGGGGACTGGCTTTTCTTCTTTTCGCTGATGGTGCTGGCGGCCGGACTTTTACGGGCCGGAATCAGACGTTGACCCGGGATGGTCGGCCGAAGATGACCTGCCGGACACTCATCCGGCCGACCAGGAAGTGCTGTCGCTGGACGCTGCCACGCGCCGCCACATCAAACACGTTCTGAACCTGACCAACGGCCGCGTCCACGGCCCCAAAGGCGCCGCGGCCATGCTCCGGATCAATCCCAGCACCCTGAGAAACCGCATGAAGAAGCTGGGTATATGAATCCGGGAAGTTGAGACAAAAAGCGGTAATCACCGGTGGGGTGATTTCCGCGCTTCTTCGGGCCGCTGCCGCCTGATCCGCATCAATCCGGGGCTGCAATGAATATACATCAAGGGCGACCGATATCCCTTGTCCCTGAAAAAGGCTTCCAGGAACTCAAACAGAACCGGTTGATCCGGCCAGGTATAACGCTTTTTTTCTTCTCTCAGACGCGCCCAGGTTTCCCCCACCTCAAAATCATCTTCGAACACCTTTTCTTTGACGGAATCGCACAGGAAGAGTTCGCAGACAATGGGCTTGATTTTCCACAAACATCCAGAGGCGTTTAAAAATACGCATTTATCCGGTCGTTCCGGCCGCCTGATGGCCGCTTCCAGGCGATCCAGGGCGGCCTCTTCCGATACCAGGGCGTTGATGACCACGTCCGCGAAAAAGGTGATGATACCGTCTTTGGAACAGCAGGCGGACAATCCATTCTGAAAGCATTTTTCCGTGCAGATATCGTAAAAATGGGCCTCCCAGAAGTCCGTCACCGCCTGCCGGTAGTCCAGGTATGCCGCCATCTCTTTTTCGAGACTGGCGATGCCTGATGGAGCCAGGGAGGACAGGCCCTCCCGGATCATCAAAAGAGCATCGAGCTGTTCTTTCTGATAGGAATTCATGTCGGATATAATAACCGGATTCGTTTTTCCGCACAAGTCGAAGATTGCCTTGGGGGAGGTTGGCCCGGGGGGTTACCGGAATTTCCCACCCTGGTCGACAAGGGGCTTGACAAGTGCTTATTCCATCTATATATTACAATTTAACGATTTAATGACTATGCCATTTTCACTATGACAGTCAGTCCGGGATAAGGGAATGAAGAAACTCACCAAAGTTATGAAAGCCCTGTCAGACCCCACGAGGGTGAAGATCGCGAAAATGTTGCAGCGCCGGCTGATGTGCGTCTGTGAAATTCAGGAAGCCCTGGGGATCGCCCAGTCAACGACCAGCAAGCACTTAAAAATATTAGAAGAAGCCGGCCTGGTAACTTACCGCAAGGACGGCCTGTGGGTAAACTACGCCCTGGCCGACGGCGCTGACAGCCCGTATGCGGCCAGCCTGCTGGGCAACCTCAAGCACTGGCTGGAGGATGATCCGGAAGTGGCCGAAATTTTGCGCCGGCTTCCGGAAATCCGGCGCGAGGAGATATGCCGGAAGGAGCGTGACTGACAGCCAGCTGCTGCCGAATTAACGAATAAAGACGGAGAAACAGCCACATGACGGAATCTGCCATAAAAAAACTGCCGCTTCTGGACCGGTTTCTGACCCTGTGGATATTTCTGGCCATGGCCATCGGGGTCTTGGCCGGCTACTTCTATCCAGGGGTCACCGATCTGCTGGATCATGTCACCGTGGGCACCACCAACATCCCCATTGCCGTCGGCCTGATTCTGATGATGTATCCGCCCCTGGCCAAGGTGCGCTATGAAAAGCTCGGCGAGGTTTTTCGGGATTACAAGATACTGGCGCTGTCACTGGTGCAGAACTGGGTCATCGGTCCCATCCTGATGTTTCTGCTGGCTATCGCCTTTTTGTCCGGCCATCACGAGTACATGGTGGGGCTGATCATGATCGGGCTGGCCAGGTGCATTGCCATGGTTCTGGTCTGGAACGAGCTGGCCAAAGGCGACGCCGAATACTGCGCCGGGCTGGTGGCCTTCAACTCGGTCTTCCAGGTGCTGTTTTTTTCCGTTTACGCCTGGTTTTTTATCACCATCCTGCCGGGATGGTTCGGGCTGGAAGGCACCGCCGTGGATGTCACCATCGGCCAGATCGCCGAAAGCGTCTTCATCTATCTCGGCATTCCCTTTATCGCCGGCATCATCACCCGCTTTATCGGCTTAAAGACCAAAGGCGATGCCTGGTACATGGAAAAATTCATTCCCAAAATCAGCCCCGTGACGCTGATCGCGCTGTTATTTACCATACTGGTCATGTTTTCGCTCAAGGGCGAGTACATCGTCAAGCTGCCGCTGGACGTGGTCCGCATCGCCATTCCCCTGTGCGTCTACTTTGTGGTCATGTTCCTGATTACCTTCTACATGTCCATGAAATTCAAGGCCACCTATGAGCAGACCACCACCCTGTCGTTCACGGCGGCTTCCAATAACTTCGAGCTGGCCATTGCCGTGTCCGTGGCCGTGT
>JAWOCW010000170.1:0-4504 GCA_046483615.1 Desulfosudaceae bacterium | reverse complement strand
CCGGTCGGGAGACAACCTATGACCACCCATCTTTTTAAAGAACTGGAACATATCAAGCGGCGCCTCCTGGAACTGGGGGCCATGACCGAAGACCGCCTCAACAAGGCCATCAAGGCTATCAGCGAGTTTGACCGGGATCTGGCCCGGCAGATTATTGAGACCGATCATGAGATTGATAATCTCGAGGTTGAGATCGAAGAGGAGTGCCTCAAGGGAATAGCGCTGCACCAGCCGGTGGCCGGGGATCTGCGTTTTCTGGCGGTAACCTTGAAGATAAACAACGACCTGGAACGCATCGCTGATGAGGCGGTCAACATCGCCCAGCGGGTGCAAACCATTGCCATAAAGGACGAGTCCTTCTCTTATGATTATCTGCCCATGGGTACCAAGGTTAAGGGCATGCTTAAAAAAAGTCTGAACGCTTTTGTGGATCGGGACCCGGCTGCTGCCAAGGAAGTTCTTCTGGCGGATGATGAAATCGATCTGTTGCGTGACGAGACTTATGATGAATTGAAAAAAGCCAGTGGCGATACCATCCGGAGCATGGCTTATCTCTTGAATCTTTTTCTGATTTCACGTCACCTGGAACGGGTGGCTGATCATGCCACCAATATTGCCGAAGAAGTGATATATATGGTGGAAGGCGAGATCGTCCGGCACGCCGATAAGAAATCCATCGCCTTGACCATGTCTGACAGGAGATGATGATTCGGTGAAAATAATATGACCTCAAAAGAAACCATCCTGGTTGTTGATGACGAAGAAGATATTCTGGAGCTGGTCCGGGTCAGCCTGGAAAGAGAGGGCTATGGCGTGGTTTGCGCCGAATCCGGGGAGAAAGCGTTGACCCTGGTTCGTTCCGGGATGCCGGACATGATGGTGCTGGATATAATGATGCCGGGTATGGACGGGCTGGAAGTCGCCAGAACCATCAAAGCCTCTCCGCAAACCAGCTCTATTGCCATTATCATGCTTTCAGCCAAGGGCGAAGAGTCGGATATCATTACCGGCCTGGAACTGGGAGCCGACGATTACCTGACCAAACCCTTCAGTCCCCGGGTTTTGATCGCCCGGGTCCGGTCGGTTTTCCGGCGCCTGCGGCAGGCCGGGCTTCCGGCCGATGATAACGGCGCCCTTCATGCCCGGGACATCACCATTATCCCCCGCAAACACCTGGTGGAGGCCGGAGGCAGGAAAATCAGCCTGACCCCCTCGGAGTTCGATATCCTCTATCTGCTGGCCCGGTCTCCCGGCTGGGTCTTCACCCGCTGGCAGATCGTGGATAAGGTCCGTGGTGAGGATTACGCCGTCACCGACCGCAGCGTTGATGTCCAGATCGCGGGGCTCCGCAAGAAACTGGGCCATCATGGCAACCGCATTGAAACGGTCCGGGGAGTGGGGTACCGTTTCAAAGAAGAGTAGAGGGGCCGGCGCCCCCGAATCAACCCATGAAATATCCGGATTAAGCTGATCCCGTGCTTTTTCCGCAACCGTCATCGTGCAACGGACCCGGACATGTTTAAACGAAAAAAACTCCTGACGCGGCTGTTTTTTACCTACCTGCTGATCACCTTCGCCTCGCTGCTGATTGTTACCTGGTACATGCTGGGGACGCTGAACGATTTTTTTGTGCGGGAAACCCATCGGGACCTGGTGGCCAGGGCTGAGCTGGTCAGGGAATATGTCGGGTCGCCGGGTTTTTTTAATGAAACCGGCAAGATCAACAGCTTTTGCCGGGAAGCCGGCCGGGCCTCCCGGACCAGGATTACGGTCATCCGGCCGGACGGTCGGGTCCTGGGTGACACCGACAAGAATGTCCGGGAGATGGACAGCCATGCCAATCGACCGGAAGTTATCGAAGCGGTGCGGACCGGCCGGGGCAGCGCCGTTCGTTACAGTAATACCCTGGGGACGAAAATGATGTATGTGGCCATTCCGGTGCGACAGGAAGGTCAGCTCCGGTTGATAATAAGGACCTCGGTGCCCTTGTCCTCCGTGTACGGCGCCCTGGCCGGGGTGAAAACCCAGATTGTTTCGGCCGGGCTTCTGGTCGCCCTGCTGGTAGTGCTGGCCGGTTTTCTGATTTCACGCCAGATTGTCCGGCCGATCATGGACATGAAACGAGGCGCGGAGAGGTTTGCCGCCGGTGACCTGGATCGTAAATTGCCCCTGCCGGACACGGAAGAACTGGCCGTCCTGGCTGCCACCCTGAACGACATGGCCGCTGAGCTGGACGATACCATCAAGCTTATCCAGCGTCAGAAAAACGAGCTGGAAACCGTCTTCGCCAGCCTGACCGAAGCCGTCATCGCCGTGGACAATGACCAGAAGATCCTGCGGCTGAACCGGGCCGCGGAACATTTTTCGGGCAGCCCGGAAGCGGAACTTAAGGGAAAATATCTTTACGAAATTATCCGCAACCATGCCCTGGCCCGGTTCGCCGATACGGCCGCCCACACCCGGGCCGCGCGGCAGACCGAAGATGACATAATATTTGAAATAAACGGAAAAGATCATATCGTTAATACCAGGAGCGCTCCTTTGGTTGACGAGACTCGGCAACGCCTGGGAACGCTGCTGGTATTAACCGATGTCACCCGGGTTCGGCGGCTGGAGAACATGCGCAAGGATTTTGCCGCCAATGTTTCCCATGAGATTAAAACGCCGCTGACGTCAATCAAGGGATTTGCCGAGGCCCTGCTGTCGGACCCGGAGTCGACCGCCAGTGAAGCGACTGTCCGGCATCTTGACATTATCCTGAAAAACGCGGAACGATTGTCCGCCATCGTGGAAGATGTCCTGCGCCTGTCCAGGATCGAACATGGCGACCGGCAGAAAGATTTTTGTTTTACCAACACGAAACTGGCGTCGGTCATAGATTCGGCCGTTAATAGCTGCCGTCTTGAAGCCGGTCGCAAAAATATCCGGATCAGGACCGAGTGCGACCCGGATCTGGAAGTCTGCCTCGATTTCTCCCTGCTGGAGCAGGCCCTGGTGAACCTGCTGGCCAATGCCGTTAAATACAGCCATGACAACGGCGAAGTAAGCATAACCGTTCGCACGGAGGGGCGACAGGTGGCCATCGCTTTCGCGGATAATGGCCCCGGTATTGAGGCCTCTCATATTCCGCGATTGTTTGAGCGATTTTATCGGGTCGACCGGGCCAGGAGTCGCAAGCTCGGCGGGACCGGCCTGGGCCTGGCGATTGTCAAGCATGTCGTCCAGATTCATGGCGGCACCATTGAAGTTGGCAGTACCCCCGGCCAGGGCAGCGTTTTTACCGTGATTATTCCCCGAGAACAGGCCGACTGAAACTGACCCGGCCGGCCCCTCAAAAAAATTTTTTACGATTTCAAATATTTTCTCTTGCTTTTTGATCTGGCAGGGTATATCTTAAGATAAATCAACGAGCAGGGTTGCCGCGTCTCGGCAGTCCGGAAGTATTCTGAAGGAAGTATCCATTATATGATGGTACCATCCTGCAGGCGATGTTGAAAAATTTTAAGAAAGGAGGATGGTATCATGGCTAATGGAACTGTAAAATGGTTTAACGATCAAAAAGGTTTTGGTTTTATCGAGCAGGAAGATGGACCGGATGTATTTGTTCATCATTCCTCGATCAACGCCACTGGATTTAAATCCCTTAACGAAGGCGATCAGGTCACCTTTGATGTCGAGCAGGGTCCGAAAGGACCGTCGGCGTCCAACGTAACCGTTGTCTAACAGTAGTACCCTTCAGATTTATCTGATTAAAAATAAAGAGGCATTATATTCATTAATTGAAGTAATGCCTCTTTTTTTGTTTTTCCCCTCCGCTTCTCTCGGCCGCGTTTAAATCCGTGTTTACATCCTCTTGAAATATCCGGGCTGAATTAAATTTTTCAGCGGAAATCAATACAGAAATATCAACCCTGGGAGGTCAACTATTGGCAAAATCTCATTTTTCATTTAAAAAACACCAGAAGGAAATGGCGCGTAAAAAAAAGCAGGAAGAAAAACGTCTTCGCAAGCAGGGCGATAAAACCGAAATTGCGGAAGAAGAATCCCCGGGAGAAGAGGCCTCTCCTGAGCAATGACGGTTTTGTAAAAAGTCGGGATTTACCATATTTTGTCACCCCGTCCCGTATCGGAGTCCGGGATGACGACCAAGCCGGGGGCCAGGAGGGTATAGAAGCATCTATTTTATCTGGATTCCGGCGTTCGCCGGAATGACGTTTCTGGATTCCGGCGTTCGCCGGAATGACGTTTCTGGATTCCGGCGTTCGCCGGAATGACGAGATAGGGACTTTTTACTTTGCCGTCTGACCTCAACTTTTTACGAAGGCATCAAGGTTCTGTTTTGCCCTCTGAGAATGAGCTCGGTGGAAGTGGTTTTTATGAGCACCATTGGCACCTTTTGGGGAAAAGCCGGTTGCAACCGGCGGCGTTAAGAATTTCTCGCTGTCTGAGGGCGTCAGCCCGAGTTCGAGAAATTTAGCCGACGGTTGTAACCGGCCCCCAAAAG
>JAWOCW010000001.1:0-2696 GCA_046483615.1 Desulfosudaceae bacterium | reverse complement strand
CGCGCGGCATTTTTCGGCGATCTCTTGCTCGATCTTAGCCCCTTCTCCCCCGACTTCCTTGAACCCGGCCGAGACGATGACGATCCCCCTGACCCCTTTTTTAATACAGTCCTCCACGCTTTTGAGGGCGGCCGGCGGCGGCAGAATGATCATGGCCAGATCCACGGGATCGGGAATATCAAGCAAAGAGGGATAGCATCTAACGCTGAGGATGGAGCGGGCTTTGGGATTGACCGGATAAAGGGTGCCTTTGAATTCCCCGCGCAACACGTTGGCGAAGATGTCGTGACCGACTTTGCCGGGAGTGGTGGAAGCGCCAACCACGGCCACCGACTCCGGCGAAAAAATGGCGTCAAGTTTATGGGTCAATTTCAGAGCTCCTTGGCTAAGATCGGCTGGGAAAAGTTTATCGGCCGCCATCCAGGCTCACCACCGGCCCCGGTTTCCGGCCCCGGTGGGCAGGCGGTTCATATACTTTAATAAAATAACAGGTTTTTCTGCTTTCAGGCAAGTTTTTTCCGCTTCGGCCCCGTCAATCTTGACTTTTCGATTAAAAGCCTTGAAAATAAAATTCTCATTTAAACGGACCATCATTTTTTCAGGAGGTTTCATGCAAGAGAAAACAAGAAAAAACGCTTATACCGCTTTTATTGGTGAAGCCAAGGCCTATTTCCGGCTGCTGGCCTATGCCGAACGGGCTGACCAGGATGAGGAACCCCAGATCGCCCTGTTGTTTCGGGCTATTGCCGAGGCCGAGCGGGTTCATGCCATGCGCCATCTTAATCTGGCCAAAGATCTGATTGTCAAGGACACCGACACCAACCTGGAAAATTCCTTCCAACGCGAAAAATCGGTCAGCGAAAACGAATACCCGGATTTTATCAAAGACGCCGAAGAAGAAGGCGAAAAGGCCGCCCTGACGGCTTTCAGCCAGGCCCGGGACGCGGAAACCTATCACGCCAAGCTGTATGAACGGGCCATTTATCATACCATCAAGGATAAAATGGCGACTTATCATATCTGTCTGGTGTGCGGTTACGTCACCGACAAAAAATTGCCCGACAAATGTCCCATCTGCGGGGCGCCCCAGGAAAAATTCAAAACCATGCCGGAATAAGGGCGGTCGGTTTGACGCCGATTCACCCTTTTTTTACACGGGAGGGGTGAAAGGCTCTCACCTCTTTTTTGAATTCCGCCAGGGTGCCGGGCTCGGGATTTTCCTGAAACCGGAGCCGGACATACAGCCCGGTAATCCGGTCAACCGGCCCGGCCAGGTCGGGACGCCGCCGGGCCACCAGTTCGGCAAAATCCCGCGGTCCGACGGCCGGATCTTTGACCAGGCCGCGGCGGGCCAGTTTGCCGCAGAATTTCAGGTAGCTTCTCCGGACCGGGTCGGCCCGGCCGCGGCGAGTTGAAAAATGAATTTTCAGGTAAATGGCGCTGACCAGTATCAACAGGCCGATTAACAGCCCCAGCAGGCTGACCAGGCTGGACCAGCCCCTCCGGGCCAAACCCAGCCGCTCCAGCAGCGACTGCTGTTCGGCCTGGGAATAGCCGGTGAACCATTCTTCCCAGGCGGTGCTGACAGCGTCCCAGCGCAGCTGAAGCTGGCTCAGCAGGGGCAGAAAAAAGCCGCCGGAGCCGTCGCCTCCCGGGCCGCCCCGCCGGCCCCCGGAAATGCGCCCCGGCGCTACCGCCGCGGTCGGGTCCACCCTGATCCAGCCTTTTTCCTTTTGCCAGATTTCCACCCAGGCGTGGGCGTGCGATTGCCTGATAATCAGATAGTCGCTGTAGGGATTGGCCTCGCCGCCCAGGTATCCGCCGACCACGCGGGCCGGTACCCCCACCACGCGCATCAAAAAGGCCAAAGCCGAAGCGTAGTGTTCGCAGTATCCCTGCCGGGATTCCAGAAGAAAGTCATCCATGAAATTGTTGCCCAGCGGCGGCGGGTTCAGGGTATAGACAAAATCTTCTTCCCGGAAATAGTCCAGCACCTTCTGGACCTTGTCTTCCACCGAATCGGCTTCCCCGGCCAGTTGCCGGGCCAGGTCGCGGGCGCCGGGATTGCCCTCGTCCGGCAGGCGGCCGGCCGGCTCTACCAGTCCCCGCGGCTGGTCGGCGCGGTAATTGGTATAAGAGGTCATCCGGTAATGATGTTTATTTCTCACCGGCCTGATGGTGCGGAGAGTGTAGTCGGCCCGCAGCTTGGTCCAGCGCGGGGACTCAGCCGGCAGGTCCAGGGCGAACAGCCAGCGGTTGTTGTGCGGTTCAATGGAAACTTCATACTCGACCGGGTCCGGACCGCCGGTCCACTCCGGCAGCTCCGGAACCCGTTCGGCCACCTGCCAGCCGCGGCCGTCATATCGCTGGAAAACAACGCCCCGCCAGTACAGGGGCCGCGAGGGAACCTCGTCATCAAAGGTCACCCGGAAAGCCACCGCCTCGTTTTCCGCCAGCCGGCTGACGCTGCCGGGACGAAGCCTGTCCGAAAAGCCGGTGGTGGCGGTCTGCAGCCGGGAAAGACCGAAGACACTCCCCTGGAGGCGGGGAAACAGCAGAAACAGGATCGCCAGCAGGGGCAGGGGCTGGGCCAGGAGCAGGCCGGCCATCTTCGACTGGGCTGAAAAATCGTTCCGGCTGTCGTTGATCCGGACCAGGGCGGCGGTGGTAAAAGCCACTGACGAGAGCATGTAAAG
>JAWOCW010000363.1:0-3933 GCA_046483615.1 Desulfosudaceae bacterium | reverse complement strand
ATTCCGTTCATCGCTACAAATTGATGCTTCCTCTGGAGTCCCAGTTAAAAGCGGCGGAAGAGAAATTTGAGAAGCTTTTTAATCTCATTCCAGATGCCATAGCCCTGATTGCCGATGATGGACGGGTCATGGAGGTCAATGACACCCTGGCCAGACTGGTCGGCCTCAGCCGGGATGAAGCCATTGGCCGGTACGTCCGGAACCTGCTCCCGCCCGGGGCGGCCAGGCAGGTGATGAGCACCGCCCGGGAGGCCTTTTCGACCGGCCAGGTCCAGGAACTGGAAGGCCGGCTGGAGGGGCGTTATTTCCATAATCTGTATATCCCGGCGCGACAGCTTTCCCGGCAGTATGTTCTCTGGATATCACGCGACATTTCAGACCGGAAGCAGGCCGAAGATGCCTTGCGGACCAAGGAGAAAAGCCTGTCCGACATTATCGAGGGCAGCCCCATTCCGACCTATGTCCTGGATGCGGATCACCGGGTGACGCACTGGAACCTGAGCCTGGAAAGACTGACCGGCATTGCTGCCGCGGATATGGTCGGTACCAAAGATCACTGGCGGGTGTTTTACCCGGAAGAGCGGCCGGTTATCGCGGATCTGCTGCTGGACAACCGGATTGATCTGCTGGATCGGTATTATCAGGATAAATATCAGCCGTCCCTGCTGCCGGGTTCGTATGAAGCCCTGGACTTTTTTCCTCACCTGGGTGACACCGGCCGCTGGCTTCATTTTTCCGCCTGTCCCCTGCGGGACGACGCCGGCCGTATCACCGCCGTGGTAACTATTCTGCAGGATGTGACCGACCGTAAAACCGCCGAAGAAGAGCTGCGGGCCAGCGAGGAGAAGTTTCGTATTCTGGCGGAGAACGCCAATGATGTCATCTGGACGACCAATCTTGATCTGGAGACGACTTATATCAGCCCCTCGCTGACCCGGCTGACGGGCTTTTTACCGGAAGAAGCGCTGCGCGATAAGGCCTACCGGCCCTTACCCCCGGATTCCCGGAAACTGGTCCTGGAGACATTTGAAAACTGCATGGAACGGGAGGCAGCCGGTGAAAAAGTATCCGGCCTGCCGATTCTGGAACTGGAACATTATTGCCGGGACGGTTCAACTGTCTGGATTGAGGTGAATATCGCGGTATTGCGGGACAGCTCCGGCAAAGCCATCGGTTTAATGGGAGTCAACCGGGATATCACCGACCGTAAGAAAAGCGAGCAGGCCTTAAAGGTGGCCAAAAAGCAGGCGGAAGAGGCCAATCGGGCCAAGTCGCAGTTTCTGGCCAACATGTCCCATGAAATCAGAACGCCCATGAACGGCATCCTGGGAATGGTGGAGTTGCTCAGCAGCACCCCGCTCAATGCTGAGCAAAAAGAGTATGCCGATATTATTTTTAATTCCGCCAACAGTCTGCTGGAAATCATCAATGATATCCTTGATGTCTCCAGAATTGAAGCCGGCCGCCTGGATATCAAAGCCGAACCTTTCAACCTTCTGGAAACCGTGCACGGGGTTAAGAATATTCTAAGATACGCGGCCGAAAACAAGGGGCTTGAATTGAGCGTCGATTATGAAGCCCCGGCCATGGTTATCGGTGACAGGACCCGGGTCCGTCAGATTTTAATGAACCTGGGCGGCAATGCCGTCAAGTTCACCAAGGAAGGCGCGGTCCGTATCAGAGTTCGTTATGACGAGGAGGAGTCTCTTTTTATCCTGACTGTCAGTGATACCGGGATTGGAATTCCCCGGGAGCTTCATGAATCGATTTTTGAATTGTTTCGGCAGGTCGACGGCGGTACCGCCAGAAAATATGAAGGCACCGGACTGGGGCTGACCATCTCCAGAAACCTGACCGAACTCATGGGCGGACGGATATCGGTTGAGAGCAAGGAGGGGCGGGGCACCACCTTTACCGTCAGGTTACCGTTGCAATTGTCCGAAGCTCCGGTCGCAGAAGAAAATAATCAGCCTGGGAGCTGTCCCGTGCCGGACGAGGGAGACACGGTTCTGGTGGTGGAGGATAATTCGGCCAGTCTCTTATTGATGCAGCATTTGCTTTCCAGGGAGGGCTGGCTGGTTGACACGGCCCGGGACGGGACAGAAGCCCTGGAAAAAATGAAACAGGGGCGTTACCGGGCGGTTTTTCTTGATATTCATATGCCGGAACTGGACGGTTTTGAAGTAACCCGGCTGGTCCGGGATCACTCTTCGCCGGTACTGGATCATGATATCCATATTGTCGCCATGACCGCCGACGCCATGGAAGAGGACCGCCAGGCCTGCCTCCGGGCCGGCATGAACGATTATGTCGCCAAGCCGGTCAATGCCGATGTTATCAACCGGGCTCTGGCCAGGGCTTATCGGGCCAAACTATGAAACATCCGGCTTAGCCCGGATATTTCACGAGTCGATTTGGGCGCAGCTGCAAGGCGGCCGATATGAAGCTGTAGTAATCTACCGCGAATATCGGCCAACGACGCAGATGCGTCCTAGGCGACTCGCCCGCAGGGTAAAATTTTTTGATATAAAATTGGCTTTATTCCGCAAATCCAAAATGACAATTTGTAATTTTAGAATGACTGCTAAATGCAATATAAAAAATTGAAATAATGCAATAAAGTAATGCTTTTCAAAAAATTTTATGAAATATCCGGGTTAAGCGAACAGATCCCGAACCAGGTCGGCCATGGTCTCCTGCAGGCCTTCGTCGTCGGTCAGCGGCAGGCAGATGGCTGCCAGGCAGGCCTCGGTCGGAGTGATTCCGTTTTTTATCAGGCGAGCGGCGTAAATCAACAGGCGAGTGCTGGCGCCCTCGGTCAAACCATGTTCCCGGATATTCCGGATTTTCTGCCCCAGCCCCACCAGGCGGCCGGCCGTGGCCTCGTCAATCCCGGTTTCTTTTTGAATGATGGCGGTTTCCCGATCGGCGTCGGGATAATCAAAAGACATGGCCGTAAATCGCTGGCGGGTGCTCTGCTTGAGATCTTTCAAAACCGACTGGTAGCCGGGATTGTAGGAGATAACCAGGCTGAAGTCGGGATGAGCCCGGATGACTTCGCCTTTTTTGTCAATATACAGGGCGCGGCGATCATCAGTCAGGGGATGAATAACCACGGTAGTGTCCTTGCGGGCTTCGACCACTTCATCCAGGTAGCAGAGGGCGCCCATGCGCGCGGCCGCCGTCAAAGGACCGTCCATCCAGACGGTTTCGTCGTTTTTAAGAATATACCGGCCGACCAGATCAGAAACGAACAGATCCTCGTGGCAGGCTACCGTTATCAGCGGCAGTTTCAGACGATAGGCCATGTATTCCACGAAACGGGTCTTGCCGCAGCCGGTGGGCCCCTTGATCATGACGGGCAGACGGGAGGCATAAGCCGCCTCGAACATCTCCGTCTCGTCGCCCGCGGCCAGGTAATATGGTCGTTCGGAAATGATAAAACGCTGGGCGTCGATACCGTCTTGACAATCATTTTTCATCTTATTCTCCTTGACAGCCGGTATGATTAAAGGATATATCCCGACTCACCATCATACACGGGAGTGCCATGTTAAGCAACAGCAATCAAAATCGGCATGTACTGACTTATGGCGATAAAACCGTCATTCTGGCCGGTACGGCCCATGTTTCCAAAGAAAGCTCCGAATTCGTCACCCGCCTTATCGAAGAGGAACAACCGGACACGGTCTGCGTGGAGCTATGCCAGTCAAGGTATAAATCCTTGCGCAACAAGGACCAGTGGCGGGACATGGATATTTTTAAAGTGATTAAGGAGAAACAGACCTTTCTCCTCCTGATGAATCTGCTGCTGGCCTCTTTTCAAAAACGAATAGCTCAGAAATTCGGCGTTATTCCCGGCCAGGATATGATTAACGCCCTGGCAGCGGCCGAGAAGACCGGCGCCGAAGTGGTCCTGGCGGATCGCGAGCT
>JAWOCW010000342.1:0-3749 GCA_046483615.1 Desulfosudaceae bacterium | reverse complement strand
CACAATCCTTCCAGGGCCAGGCCGATGCTGATGCCCATCTGCATCTCCTCGGCCACCGGCATTTCAATGCGCCGGTCCAGGGGAATGTCCCTGAGGGTGCCGTAAAAATCCCCGTCTGCCACCTGCTGGCCCAAAAAGAAGACGCGGGGGTCTTCGGCCAGGAGGTTCATTTCCCGGGTCAGATAATCCTGGTAGGTTTTCATAGGCTTCAGGCTTTATTCGGAGGTGGCATCAAAGTCCACGTACCGGCCGGTCCCGGCATGAGGATACCGGCGCTTATATTGATAGCGCCGCGTTTTGGATTCCCGGCCGGTTCCCCAGACTTTTTCAGTCTCGGTGGTCACGGACAGGCCGTTGTCTTCGATAATATACCGGATCGGCAGATCATGCCCTTCGGCATAGCGGATACATTCGCGCGCCAGCCCGCCGGCGGCGGCCATGTCACCCAGAAAACACCAGACCCGGGCGTGAGAACGGCCGGCGCGCTCTGTTTCCGGTTCTTCCGGAGAATCTTCAGCCGCCGCCCCTGCCTGTTTCAATTTCAGGGCCAGGGCCACGCCCAGGGCGATGGGGGCGGTCCCGCCGACAATGGAAGAGGTGAAAAAACGGTCGTCATAAACCGACATGGAATCCCCGGCCAGAATCTGCCGTTCCAGTTCCCGCGGGTCCCGGCCGGACAGCAGCCAGTGATAATGGTTACGCCAGGTCGAGAAGATCCAGTCACCCGGCTGATACTCCCGGAAGATTTCCATCAGGGCCTCTTCGTTGTCACCGGACAGGTGGACGGGCGCCCGGATTTTCCCTTCCTCGAAAAGATTTTTTATCCGTTCTTCAAAGGCCTGCAATTCTTTTTTTCGCATTTTACCCCCTGCCGTTTTCAATTGCGGCGGTCACGCCCCGGAAATATATTTCAGCATGATATTATAAACCACGCTGTTACTCAACCTTGATGGTTTATAAAAAGGGTGGATATCCCGGTCCTTATTATGATATCCAGAACAAAACGGAGATAGATTATGGCCGCCAGAATACTTGTCACCGGCGGGGCCGGATATCTCGGCTCGGTGCTGGTGCCGGAACTGTTACAGGAAGGCTTCCGGGTCACGGTTGTAGACGCCCTGATTTATCGGCAGCATTCACTGCTGGGCTGCTGCCGGTATCCTGAATTCGAGTTCATCCGGGGAAACATCTGCGACCGTGATTTAATGAAGCGGCTGGTGCCGAAATTCGACATCATCATTCCGCTGGCCGCCCTGGTCGGCGCGCCGGCCTGCCGGAACAATCCCACCCTGACCCGGCTGGTCAACCGGGAGGCCCATCTTGATCTTATCGCCGATACCGGTTCGTCCCAACAGGTTTTGTTCCCCACCACCAACAGCGGCTACGGCGTCGGTGAAAAAGACAATTTCTGCACCGAGGATTCTCCCCTGCGGCCCGTATCCGAATACGGCCGGCTCAAGGTGGAAGTGGAAAAGGCCTTTCTGGATCACGGCAACGCCGTTACCTTCCGCCTGGCCACCGTCTTCGGGATGTCACCCCGGATGCGCCTGGATCTGCTGGTCAATGACTTTACCTGGCGGGCGCTTAAAGACCGTTTTATCATCCTGTTTGAAGAGCATTTTCGAAGAAATTATATCCATATCCGGGACGTGGCCCGGACCTTTTTATTCGGGATTGAACATTTTGATAAGATGAAAGGCTCGCCTTACAATGTGGGGCTTTCCTCGGCCAACCTGACCAAACGGGAACTGTGCCAACAGATCAAGACCCATCTGCCGGACTTTTACATTCATTCCGCGCCCATCGGCGAGGACCCGGACAAAAGAGACTACCTGGTCAGCAACGAAAAAATCGAGTCCCTGGGCTGGCAGCCGCGGCATACCCTGGACATGGGCATCCAGGAACTGATCAAGGGGTATCAGATTATTTCCCCCAACCTGTTTGTCAACACCTGAAGACAAAATGACGACACTTTCCGATATGACGGCGGTCATCCTGGCGGGGGGGCAGGGCACCCGGCTCCGACAGATTCTGCCGGACATGCCCAAGGCCCTGGCCGATATCAACGGCCGGCCGTTTATCAGCTTTCTGCTGAACCGGCTGGAACACTTCGGCCTTGGCCGGGTGGTGCTATGTACCGGCTACCTGGGCAATATGATTGAGGAGGCCCTGGGAGACAGGCATGGCCAACTGCGGCTGATCTATTCTCAGGAGCCGGCTCCCCTGGGAACCGGCGGCGCGCTGGCCCACGCCCGCCCTCTTTTGCCGGCCGAGGACCCGGTCCTGATCCTGAACGGAGATTCATACTGCCATGCCGATCTGGGACAATTTTACGCCCGTTTCCCGGAGGACCAGGCCAGGGCGGCCATGCTGCTGACTCACCTTCCGGATACCGGCCGTTACGGCCGGGTCGAGCTTGACGCGGCCGGCCGGATTACCGCTTTTCATGAAAAAAATCCGGACAAGGGACCGGGCTGGATCAATGCCGGGGTATATCTTCTTGAGGCAGCGGTTGTCGCGGCCATACCCGATAAAAGGCCCTGTTCCCTGGAAAAGGATGTCTTTCCCGGCCTGGCCGGCGGCGGGGGCGGCCTGTCCGGATTTTTCACCAAAGACGAATTTATTGACATCGGCACCCCAGAGGACTATCAAAACGCCCCGGCTTTTTTCGCGAACCTGGATAAAAAATCAGACAAGAAATCAGATAAAAAATCATGATTATCAGCCGAACCCCCTTCAGAATTTCCTTTTTCGGCGGCGGCACGGATTACCCCCAATGGTATCTGGCCAACGGCGGCAGCGTGCTGGCCACTTCCATTGACAAATACTGCTGGATTTTCTGCCGCTACCTGCCCCCTTTTTTCGAACACCGGCTCCGCGTCGTTTATTCCAACATAGAGTTATGCCAGTCACTGGAGGAAATCCGGCATCCGGCCGTCCGGGAAACCCTGCGCTTTCTGCGGTTATCGCATGGCGTCGAGATCCACCACAACGGAGACCTGCCCGCCCGAAGCGGCCTGGGGTCCAGTTCCTCCTTTACGGTGGGACTGCTGCACGCCTTGTACGCCCTGAAAGGAGCGACTCCGAACGACCGGCAACTGGCCGAGGAAAGCATCAACATCGAGCAGAATATGATCCGGGAAACAGTCGGTTCCCAGGATCAGTTCTGCGTGGCCTTCGGGGGATTAAACAAAATCGTTTTCCAGACCGATGGCAACATTGATCTCTTGCCCCTGTCTTTACCGGACACCCGGCAAGAGGAACTGAATAATAATCTGATGCTGTTTTACACCGGTATCCGGCGAACGGCTTCTGATGTGGCTAAAAGCTATGTGGACCACCTTACGAACAGGGAGAAACTGCTCCACCGCATGCAAAACATGGTCGACCAGGGGATTTCCATTCTGACGGACGGGGGGGATCTCGACCGCTTCGGACACCTGCTGCACGAAGCCTGGCTGGCCAAACGGGAACTGAGCCGGGAAATTTCCAGTCCCGACATAGACCGCCTGTATGAACTGGCCCGGGCCGGCGGCGCCATCGGCGGCAAACTGATCGGAGCCGGCGGCGGCGGCTTCCTGCTGCTGTTCGTGCCGGCGGAGCGTCAAAACGAGGTTAAAAATAAATTAAAACGCCTGATTCACGTCACCTTCTGCTTTGAAAACGAAGGCAGACGGATCATTTTTCAGAAACCGGACCAGGACGGCTTCTGAATCAGGTATCCCCCTATCCCGAATATTTCATGAAAT
>JAWOCW010000094.1:0-11137 GCA_046483615.1 Desulfosudaceae bacterium | reverse complement strand
TTTTTTTTCAAAAATTCCCCCGGAGGTGGCCTCAAAAAGGGGGCCACTTGATCATTTTAATTTTTTTTGCGATAACCAGAAGACCTGAATCAAAAAAGACTGCCGGTTGGAACTGATCTCTCCGGTGTATACATCTGGTGTATATCTCCGGTGGATGTCTCCGGCGAATGTCTCCGGTGAATTTCTCTGGTGGACATCTCAGCTGGAGATTTTTTGATACTTTTTTTCTCCGAAAAAGGAGTGTGTGCATGGCGGATGCCGATAAAAAATATCAGGTTCTTTTCTATGGTGAAATCGCGCCCGGCGCGGATCTCGAAGAGGTTAAGGACAATCTGGCCAAGGCCTTCAAGGCTGACCGCGATCAAATCGAGGCCTTGTTCACCGGCCAGAAAAAGGTCGTCAAAAAAAATGCCTCCCGGCAGGCCGGCCTGAAGATAAAGCGGATATTTGAATCCGCCGGCGCGGTCTGCGTCGTGATTTCCCAGGGAGATCAGGACAACCGGACCGAGGTTGTTCCACCAGAAAAAGCGGCCGCGGCCGCGGCCGCGGACCACCATCCGACCGGTGACTTGCGGGATGAGGCTGCGGCTGATGCTATCGGGCCAGAGGCCGGGACCGGCCGGAACAACCGGGACCCGGTCGATGATTCCGCCGACCAGGCCTCTTTCAAAACGCCTCCACCGATTCCGGTTGCCCGGCAGACCCGGAATAGACCCATCAACAAAATAGTTCTGATGTTGCTGACCTTTTTCCTGGGAGCCCTGGGGGTGCATAAATTTTACCTGGGCAAATATTTCCAGGGTGTGCTTTACCTGCTTTTCTGCTGGACAGCCATTCCGGCGCTGATCGCCCTGATCGAATTTATCTTGTACGCCCTCACCAGCGAAGAAGAGATTAACAACCGCTATTCCCCCGGTTCTTCTCCCCTGGTTATCATAATGGCGGTCATCTCCCCGGTCATTGCCATTATACTGGTGACACTCGTGGCCATAATAGTGACCGTGTTTCTGCTGGCCAGCCACGGCGACAGCCTCAGCGCCGCTTTTTTTAAGCTTGTTTCTTCCGGGACAATTACCGAATTGCAATCAACTCCGTCCGGAACCGCCCCCCCGGCCAGCCCGGCCACCCCGGACCAGGCCGGCCCGGCATCACCCCAACCCGGCCTGGCCGCCGGTAAGATCCGGGGACTTGACTTCACGGTGGAGCAAGCCTCCGTGCAGAATCAGGCCGGGGTGCTGGACCTGAAGCAAGGGGAGGATTTTTTTGCCGACCGGGAAATAATTATCTTCCTGTTTTTAAACCAGGAGAGCGTCTCTGAAAAAACCTTTGACATCAGTCCGGACGACGACACCATCAGCCGGCCGCATATTCACCTGCGCTGGAGAACCGAGGAATCAGGACCACCTCAATCCAGTGTGGTTATGAATGACTATACCCTGCGGTTAACGTTTGACCGGATCATCGGCGATTCGGTCAAGGGACATATCGACCTGACCATTCCCGGCGACCGGGAAACCTACGTCAAAGGCGACTTTACCGCTACCATTAAAGATTAAGAAAATATTCGGATAGTCATGAAATCAAACAAGGCTGACATGAGACAAACCCGGGCAAGCCGGGTCCAGCACCCGAAAAAACCGTCCCGGCAGAGGATTCTGGAGGCCGGCCGGAATGTTTTCACGGCCTGTCCATACGGCGCGGCCAGTGTCCGGAAAATAGAGCAGGCCGGGGGATTTAACTACGCCCTGCTGCGCTATTACTTTGGTTCCAAAAAAGGCCTGTTTGACGCGGTGGCGGCCGATCTGGCCGGCCAGTACCGGTTTTTCCTGCCGTCCCTGCTTGAACGGGCCCTGGCCCAGAGCCATCCCGAGCAAGGCCTGGCCCTGCTTGTTGACGAACTGGTCGACTTCGGCCTGGCCCACCCGGAGGGGCCCTCCCTGGTCATGCAAAACATCGGTGAATCACGGCATCTGGACACTACGGCTCTGTCCCCGGCGGCCATGCGCCGGGTATTGGACGGCCTTCAAAATGATCTCAGAAATTCCCGGTGGCCGGCTATTTCCGACCGGGAACTGGCCGGCGCGGTCTTCGCCTTTGTGGTTTTAACCGCCAACTTTATCGGGGCCGGATCGTTTCACGCCGCTTCTCTGGGGCTCAGCGCCGATCCCGGCCGGTACGGACAATGGGTCAAAGAGGCCCTGTTAACCGTTTTTGAGCCCTTTATCAAAGCCTCTCTGGCGCCGGACTGGAAAAAAAATCAGGTAAAAAAGCATGATCTTGAAATAACAATTCCCGCCAATTCGGCCAGGCGGATGGAGAGAGCCGCTTCCGGCCGGACCGCTCTGGGTAAGAAGGAGACCAAGGGCGACCGGACGCGGACAAAAATCCTGGACGCCGCCCAGGCCGTTTTCACGAAAAAAGACTACCATACCGCCAGCATCCGCATGATCGGACGACAGGGCGGTTTTGATTTTACTATCATTCACCACTATTTTCCGACCAAGCGAGAGCTGGCTGAAGCCGTCACCCACCGGATTTTTGCGGATTTTTTCAGAACATCTTCGGACTGGTGGCAGGACTTTGCCGCCGAGAACGCCGACCTGACGCTGCGTTTACGCCCGGCCATGTCTCAGTATTTTAAACGCTTGCTGAACTATTATTTTGCCCATCCTTCCGCTCCGGCCTTGCTGATGCAGAACATAGCCCAGTCCGGGGAACAGGAGCCCCTGCCCGGGCTTGATCAATCACTATTATTCTTCAACGGCATTCTCGACCGCTTGAAGTCCTTTCTGCCGGTAACGGCCAGCGAAGAATCCATCCGTAAATGGCAGTATTGCCTGACAACCCTCATCACCAACTGCGTCGGGGCGCCCCGCTACCCGGCCGGGATGGTTGACCTGGCGCCAGACAGCACCGCTTACCGTCAATGGATACTGATGGTGATCCTGGAAACTTTTTATCCCGGGCTGAGGCTTATGCTGTCGGATTAAGCGCCTCCTTCAAATTTCCCGTGCCGCCCGTCTCCGGCGGCAAAACGGGCGGCGCCCTCAAGGCTTTCGCCGCTTTTAATGGTGTCCAGGCCCAGCTCGAATTCATGGCGCATGGCCCGCTCAAACTCCAGATCGACCTGCTCATAAGCGGATTGCCGGTCAGACCGCAGGCACTGGCGGGGGAAACCGGCCAGTTGCCGGGCCAGATCCAGGGCCGCTGCCAGGGCCCGGCCGGCCGGGACTACCCGGTTGGCCAGGCCCATTTGCCCGGCCTCATCCGCGGCCACCGGCCGGCCGGTCAAAATCATGTCCAGGGCCCGGGACAAGCCGATCATCCGGGGCAATCTGACCGTGCCGCCGTCAATCAGGGGCACGCCCCAGCGACGGCAAAAAACGCCGAACACGGCGCTCTCGTCAGCCACCCGCAGATCACACATCAGGGACAGCTCCAAACCTCCGGCCACGGCGTAACCCGACACAGCGGCAATAACCGGCTTGGAAAAAACCATCCGGGTGGGCCCCATGGGCGCCTCCCCTTCGGCTTCCAGGCGGTTGACCCGCTCATCCAGGCCGGCCAGACTGGTCAGGTCGGCGCCGGCGCAGAAATTGCCGCCCGCGCCGGTCAAGACAGCCACCCTGGCCTCGTCATCAGACTCAAAGTCTCCAAAGACCCGGGCCAGGGCTTCGGCCGTGGGACGGTCCACGGCATTGCGTTTTTCAGGACGATTGATGGTGATAATTGTCACCGGCCCCTCTTTTTCCGTCAAAACCGACAAAGTTTCCTCCTGTTTACCAACCCGGGCTGATCGCCTCGTCAAATATCAGGGCTATATATTACGGGCGGCCTCATACCCTTCATGCACGGCGTACACAATCTTACGGGGCTGCCTGGCGTCGCCCACCAGAATCAACTGGTAATCACCGCTCAACTGGTCGGCCAGTTCCTTGTTGGGCCGGGAGCCAATGGCCATGACCACGGCATCAACCTCAATGACGCGTTCTTCACCGTTGACTTCGCCGACTATGCCGGCTTCGTTGATCTCCTTGACCTGAAATTGATTAATTCCTTCCACGCCGCACTCCTGCAAGCATTGCAGCACTACCCATTTGGTCCCCGGTCCGATATTATGACCCATCTTGTCCAGCATCTCCAGTTGAGTGACCTTTTTGCCTTCATGGGAAAGGTGCAGGCTGACATCACAACCGGTGCCGCCGCCGCCGATGACGGCCACGGTTTGTCCGGGTACCTTGGTACCGGCCAGCACTTCCCAGGCATGGATCACTTTAGGCGAATCAACGCCCTTGATGGGAGGATTGGCCGGAGTGGCCCCGGCCGCGTAGATAACCACCTCGGGCTCAGCGGCCGCCACCTTGTCCGGATCAGCCGGGCAGTTGAGCTTGACCTCCACGCCCAACTCCGGCAGGATGGCCTTGAAATACTCCGGAGCTAAGGCGAATTCCTGAAAGTTCGGCGTCTGGCAGGCCAGATTCAACTGACCGCCCAGTCGATCGGCTTTTTCCATCAGGGTTACCTGATGTCCCCGTAAAGCGGCCACCCGAGCGGCCTCGCATCCGGCCGGACCACCGCCGATAACCAGGACGCGGCGGGGGTTGTCGGAGGGGGTGATTTCTCCCAGCTCAGCCTCCCGGCAGGCCTCGGCGTTGAGGGCGCACATAACCGGTTTGCCTTCAAACAGGCTGTCCATGCAGTTCATGCAGGCAATGCAACGGCGGACCAGGTCGGGACGACCCTGCTTGACCCGGTTGGGCAGATCCGGATCGCAGACCAGCGGCCGGGCCAGGCTGACCATATCGGCCCGGCCTTCCGCCAGGATCTCTTCAGCCAGCTCCGGGCTGTTGATGCGGTTGGAAGCCGCCACCGGGGCGTGCTCCAGCACGCTTTTAATGCCTTCAGCCATCCAGACAAATCCGCCCCGGGGAACGTTCATGGTAATCATGGGGTCCTTGGATTCATGCCAGCCGGCCGTCAGGTTAAAGGCGTCCACTCCGGCTGCTTCCCATATCTTCGCGAATTCTTTCATGTCTTCCAGCTTGTTACCGCCCGGAATCATCTCATCGCCGACCATGCGCACGAAGATGGGATAATCCTCGCCCACCCTGGCCCGCACGGCCTTGATAATCTCGGTGCCGAAACGGGCCCGGTTTTCCAGGCTACCGCCGTATTCGTCGGTCCGCAGATTGGTGACGGGACTCATGAACTGGCTGATGAGATAACCGGCACTGGCGATAATCTCAACGCAGTCATACCCGGCCTGTCCGGCCCGGGCCGCGGCCGCGGCAAAAGCCTCCACGATGTCCTTGATCTCCGCCACGGTCAGCGGCCGGGGTTTTTCTTTGGAAAAAATCGGGGGGGCCACGTCCGAGGCGCTGACAGCCTGGTTGCCGGTCAAAAAGGTCATCTCGTAACGACCTGGATGCCACAACTGAATACTGGCCCGGGTGTCATACTTGTGAATAGCGTCCACTATCCGTTTATGACCCTCAATGAAACGATCATCAGAAATGTCCAGCCCCATGACCATACCGGGCACAACCGGGCTGATTCCGGACGTCACCAGGCCGGCGCCGCCCTGGGCCCGTCGTTCATAATAGGCCACGATAGCGTCATTAGCCTCTCCCATGGCCAGGTTGACCGTCAGGGCAGGCATAATCATGCGGTTGGGAATAGTCATTGATTTAATCGTGATCGGTTCCAGCAAATGCTTAAATTCCGTCATAACGCACCTCTTTCCTTTTTATTCGGTTGCCCGGCCATGTCGCCCCCTCCCAGGGAGGCAATGGGGTCCCTGGCCAAAATCAGCGAGACCAGGGCCTGCTTAAAAACTTCCCGCTGGTCTTCCGGAAAAACTTTCATCAACTCCTCGTTTACTTGGAATCTTAATGATCGCAGCTCCTCCTTCATGGCCAGTCCCTTGTCTGTAAGACAAATCAGGATAGCCCGCCGATCGTCGGGATTGCGCTTCCGGTAAACGAAACCGGACTTTTCCAGCCGGTCGATCAGTCCGGTCAGGGTGGCCGAATCATAGCGCAGCAACTCACCCAGCCGCGTCGGGGAAAGCTGATCAACCACCCAGAGGCATTCGACTATCAGATATTGGGCCGGCGTCAAACCGTAGGGCTCCAGGAGAAGCCGCAACTCCCGTTGAGCGGCCTGGGCGGCCCGGGACAGCAAAAAGCAGACGCAGGAACGGGGATCATCCGGATTGCTTAGCACATCATTCTCTTTCATACATTTATCTTGCATACATAATACTTGTACATAAGGCCGTTACCGGTGTCAACCTTTTTCCGCTCGGTTGATTTTCAGGAAAGATTCGGGCGGGAAGAAGCAACGACAGCAGGCACTGGCCGGAGCTCAGCCGTTGCTGTCAAAATGCGAAAATCTCATGGAAAAGGTCCCCTTGCCCTGGGTGGACGAGCGCAGGGAGGTGGAATAGCCGAACATGCGCGAAAGGGGCGCCGTCACTTTCAGAATCTGCAGTTCGGCCTGGGCGTCCATGGATTCAATTTTACCACCGCGAGAGTTGAGATCGCCGATAACGTCTCCAAGATAAGGCTCCGGCACAAAGACATCCACCGCCATGATCGGCTCCAGCAGAAACGGTCCCCCCTGGGACAGGGCCTCTTTGCAGGCCATGGAAGCGGCCACCGTGAAGGCCAGTTCGGTGCTCATGCCCTCCTTGAAAGAGCCGCCGGTCAAGACCGCCTCGACGTCTGCCACCGGATAACCCATATAGGAACCGCTGGCAAAGGCTTCCAGGACGCCTTTTTCCACGGCTGGCACGTATTCGGCCGGAACCGCGGTGGGTTCGGCCTTGGCCCGGAAGCGATGCCCTTTACCGCGGGAGGTGGGCCGCAGGGTCAGGGCGACTTCCGCGAAATGTCGCTGGCCGGCGATTTCCCGATCAAATACCGCCGTGGCCGAAGCTTTATTGGCAATGGTTTCCCGGTAAACCACCTGGGGTTTGCCCACGTTGACGCTGGTTTTGAACTCGCGTTGCATCCGGCTGACGATAATATCCAGGTGCAGCTCACCCATTCCGGACAAAATCATCTGGCCGGTATCCTCATCATTCCGAACCCGCAGGGTGGGATCCTCGGCCGAGTACTTGGCCAGAACCTCGTCCAGCTTTTCCTGGTCGGCGTGAGTCTTGGGTTCAATGGCGATGGAAATAACCGGCTCTTCAAATTCCATCTTCTCCAGCAGAACCGGGTGAGACGCCCGGCAAAGGGTCTCGCCGGTGGAGGAGTCTTTCAGCCCGACAACGCCCACAATGGCGCCCGGCCCGACTTCATCAACTCGTTCCCGCTTATTGGCGTGCATCTTCAGGATGCGGGATATCTTTTCCTTTTGCTCGCGCAAAGGATTGTAAACATCTTCGCCGGCCTTCAAACAGCCGCTGTAAATCCTGACATAGGACAATTTTCTGCCCTCGATGATGGCCACCTTGAATATCAGGGCGGCCAGAGGGGCCGACTCCCTGGGTTCACACTGAACCACCTCCTCGGTTCCCGGATTGAGGCCTTCAATCGGCGGCACCTCGACCGGGCTGGGCAGATACATGGATATGGCGTCCAGCAGAGGTTGAATACCCTTGTTTTTAAGCGCGCTGCCGCATAATATCGGCACCAGGGCAAGGGAGATGGTAGCCTGGCGGATGGCCGCGACCAGATCTTTCTCCGCCACCGCCTGACCGGAGAGATAGGCTTCCATGATATCATCATTCACGTCAGCCAGGGTTTCCAGCAACTTATCCCGGTATTCGTCGGCGGTCTCCCGGTACTCTTCAGGTACTTCCCTGACCTCGAAAGAGGCGCCCCGGGAATCGTCATCCCAGACGATGTACTTGTCCGCCAGAAGATCGATAACCCCGGAAAAAGAGTCCTCCCGGCCTACCGGCAGCTGCAGAATCAGGGGCGTGGTTCGCAGCTTGGTCCTCATCATGTCCACGGTGCGGTGAAAATCCGCGCCGACCCGATCCATTTTATTAACAAAGGCGATTTTGGGCACCTGGTACTTATCCGCCTGATGCCAGACGGTTTCCGACTGAGGCTCCACTCCGCCCACGGCGCAGAAAACCCCCACCGCCCCGTCCAGCACCCGCAGGGAGCGCTCAACTTCAATGGTAAAATCAACGTGGCCGGGAGTATCGATCAGCTGGATTTCAGCCTGCTTCCATTGACAGGTAGTTACGGCCGAAGTGATGGTAATACCGCGTTGCTGCTCATCCGGCATCCAGTCCATAAAGGCCTCGCCGTCATGGACTTCACCAATCTTGTGGGAACGGCCGGTGTAAAAAAGAATCCGTTCGGTTACCGTGGTTTTGCCGGCGTCAATGTGGGCGATAATGCCGATATTACGTAAATTATTAATGGATATTTTTTTTGTCATTGTATAATTCGCAGATCCGCTTCAAAGGGCAACCGCAGGTCAATATGTCCCGCCAGGGTTTCTGTTTCCCGGCCATCCACGAGAATTTTCACCTGCTTCACCTCGTTCATGTTCAACACCAGAGAGTTAACCACCGAGTAAATCGTGAACCGCTCCGCCCCGGAGCCGCCGGGGTGTTTCTCCCGCAGGGCTCCGGAAAAATCGACGTAAGCCAGCCCGCCGTCCGTCACATGCAGAGCCCGACAGACGGTCTCCTCGGGTATGGTGGCCTCAAGATTCCGGCTGACCGGTCCCTTGATCAGGGCCTCCAGAATATTCCGGCCGAACCGGACCGGATCAGCCGCGCCTTCCAGGCGCCGTTTTTCCGCCACCAGGTGGTCGCCGCCGGCGTCCCCGAAATACAGAAAAACATCCCGGACTCCGCGGGCGCCATCCGGCGCCGCCAACCGTACACCGGTTTCCGCGATCTCTGGCCGGCCATTGGCGATCAGCATAACATAAAAAACAATACCGGCAATAAAGATGGCCGCTACCGCAAATATGCTATACAAAAAAATCCGCTTTTTGTCCATGGCCGGTTTCCTTCCCGGAAAAAGACACTGCCTGCCGCCTCAGCAATTATGGTCTTACAAAAAAATACCGCTGGAAACGGCCAATTAAAAACTGCCCCATCGTCTTGACTCAGGCTGCGCCGGCGGCGTGGTAAAATTTCCGATAAAATCAGGCCCGGACGGCAAAACGGCCGGCCGGTGATCCCGGTCGGCCGTGATATCATCGCAAAAACCACCTGACAAAAAAAACGGATCAGGAGATACATACTTTGCGAACCATCAACAGGTCGCAATTGCCGGCAAAGACCTTTTCAATACCATCCTGCAACAGGGTTCGCATGCCCTCTTCCATGGCCTTGGCCCGCATCTCCTCAACCGTCTTCTGGGCGATAATCATCCGCTTCAACTCATCCGTGCCAAGCAGCAGCTCATGAATGCCCATCCGACCCCGGTAGCCGGTATTGTTACAGGCGTTGCAGCCTTTGGGCTTATAAAGGGTCAGATCGTCGGTATAGTCAATATTGAGATTTTTTTTGTACATTTCCTCCCCGCCGTATATCCGGACCAGGTCATCGTACTCCTCCCGGGAGGGATGGTATGCTTTTTTGCAATCCTTGCAGAGGGTGCGCACCAGCCGCTGGGCCAGAATACACAACAGGGCGTCGGCAAAATTGTAGGGGTCCATACCCATGTCCAGCAGCCGGGTAATACTTTCCGGAGCGCTGTTGGTATGCAGGGTTGAAAAGACCAGATGGCCGGTCAGGGAGGCCTCAATGCCGATATGGGTGGTTTCCTTGTCTCGCATTTCGCCGACCATGATGACGTCCGGATCGGCCCGGAGAAAGGAGCGCATGGCCGCGGCAAAGTCAAACCCGATTTTGGGCTTGACCTGCACCTGTCGCAGGCCCGCCTGGGTAATTTCAACCGGATCTTCCGCCGTCCATATCTTGGTTTCCGTTTTATTGATTTTTTTCAGGGCCGAATGAAGGGTGGTGGTTTTACCGGAACCGGTCGGGCCGCACACGAAAACAATTCCATAGGGCTTGGTGACGCAATCCAGAAAATTTCTGAGATTATCTTTGGCAAACCCCATTTTTTCCAGCGGCAGAGGTTCTCCGGCGGCCAGGATACGCATGACCACGTCTTCCAGCCCGCCCTGGGTAGGCACGGTGGCGACTCGCAGTTCTATGTCCAGCCCGCCGTACTTCTTGAACTTGATTTTTCCGTCCTGGGGCTTCCGGCGTTCGGCGATATCCAGGTCTGACATGATCTTTAACCGGGACACCACCGCGGCCTTGTAATGATAGGGAATGGTCTGGTACAGCATGCAGGCGCCGTCCACCCGGATCCGGACTTCGGTGTTTCTTTTGCCGGGATAAGGCTCAATATGAATATCCGAGGCGTTCCGATTGTAAGCGTCCATGATCATTTTATTGACCAGCTGAACAATGGCGCTGCTCTGCTCGTCCAGCCCGGAGACCTCATCCTCGATCTCCTCATCTTCCTCCTGCATCTGGGCCAGAATATCATCAATGGATGAGGACTCTTCGGCGGTGGAGGTGAACAGTTCGATAAAATCGTAGATGTCTTCTTTAAATGACACGCAGAAGCGGAGGCTGCGGCCGGAAAAAAGGGCCTTGATTTCATTTACGCGCTGAATGTCGTAGGGATTATCAATGGCTATCTGGACCTGCCCGTCAGTGGTGGTTCCCAGGGGCACCCAGACATTGTTTTTCATAAACGGTACCTTGACCCCGGCCAGCAACTCACCCGGAATCGGTACCTGGTTATCATAGGGGCGATAAGGGGTATCATAATATTTGGACAGAGATTCCCCGATTTCATTCTTGGGAACATTGTACTCCTTGATCAGGATCTCTTCGACGGTCTTTTTGGCCTCCCTGGCCGCGGCCGTGGCATTTTTTAATTCTTTCTGGGTAACAATGTGATTTTCAAGCAGATAGTCAAACTTACCCCGGCCTTTCTTAGCAGCCGCCATTTTTTTCTGGTTATAAAGACCGATACCCATTGTTTCAGCCAGATCGGTCAGATTTTTTTCATCCTCCTCGCTGAACCGCTTTTTGTCTTTGCAATTGATCAGCTGAATGGCGCCGATCAGCATCTTCTTGAAAACAATCGGCGCCACCAGCATCTGCCTGGAGGTAAAGCCGGTGCGCTTATCC
>JAWOCW010000259.1:0-3850 GCA_046483615.1 Desulfosudaceae bacterium | reverse complement strand
AGCCCCGCCTGATGCCTCACCCGATTTATCACCTGACTCAACCCCTGATTCCTGGTCCGGCCCGTCACCCGGCCCATCCCCCGGTCCATCGCCCGGTTTATCACCCGCTCCATCCTCTGGTCCTTCCTTCGGCCGGGCCGCCCTCAGGGTGGATCGTAATGATGAAATCGGCCGGCTCTACCGCTCTTTTGAAGAGATGCTGGCCAGGCTGAAGGAAAGGCAGAGCAATCTTGAAGAAAAGGTCATCCTGCGGGAAGCCGCGCTCAAGGAGACGGACAGCAAGCTGCGCAAAACCCGGCTTATCGCGGAACGATCGGAAAAGTTCGCCGCCATCGGCCGCATGGGCGCGGCCGTGGCCCATGAAATCAGGACACCCCTGACTTCGTTGAAGCTCTTTCTGGAATCGGTCGACGAGCTGTTGCAGCAGTCCTCCAGCGACCAGGAAGACTTTGGCATCGCCATGGGCCAGATTCAGCGCATGGAAAAGACTATCAACCGGTTTCTTGATTTTGCCAGACCAAGACAGCTGGTCTTCGCGGAAATCGACGTGAGTGATCTGATCGAAGACGTGCTGCTGATGGTCAAGCCCCTGGCCAATCGCCAGGAGTGCGTCATTGAAGTGCAAGCGGCGGAAAACCTGCCCCCGGTTTTCGGCGACCGGCAACTGCTGGCCGAAGCCCTTATCAACGTGCTGGTCAACGCCCTGGAGGCGCTGCCTGATCATGGCACGGTGGTCATTGCCGCGGTGGCGGGCAGTTTTGACAACGCCGGCGAAAAAACGCCCTGCGTCAGGGTCGATATCCGGGACTACGGGCACGGGATTTCCGAAGAAAGCATCAGCGCCATTTTCGAGCCTTTTTTCACCACCAAGGCCGCCGGCACTGGACTGGGCCTGCCGCTTGTGTTAAATACCATTCAGAGTCACGGAGGCACGGTGGAGGTGGTAAGCCAAAAAAAGGAAGGAACCACCTTTTCTTTGTTTTTGCCCCTGGAAATTTCCAAAATATCAGGCAGGGATGATGGAACGGATACTGATCATAGATGACGATGAAGGCCTGGTCCATTTTTTGGGGCGGTTTTTTCAGCGCAAGGGCTACCAGGTCACGAGCTGCCTGACCAGCGGCGCGGCCCTGGAGGCCATCTCCGCGAACGATTTTGATCTGATCCTGCTGGATTATAAAATGCCCGATATCAACGGCCTGGATCTGCTTTCCCGGATCAAGGAAATCGAGGTTAAAACCCCCGTCATTCTCATGACCGCCTATGGCACCACCGATCTGGCCATAGAGACCATGAAGCGGGGAGCCTATGACTACCTGACCAAGCCGTTTGACCGGTCCGACCTGTCCCGCATCGTCACCGAGGCCCTGGCCGTAAGCCGCCAGATGAAAAAAAAGGTACGTCTGTCCTCCGGGGCTGAGACCCCGGCGCCGGTGGAGGCTGATACAATCCAGATCGTCGGCCACAGCCGGCAGATGCAGGAAATCTTCAAGCTGATCGGCCAGGTGGCGCCCCGGGACGTTTCGGTCCTGATCACCGGGGAGAGCGGCACCGGCAAGGAGCTGGTGGCCCGGGCCATTTACCATCACAGCCGGCGCAGCGAGAAACCGTTTATCGCCATTAATTGCGCCGCCATTCCCGAGTCCCTTTTTGAAAGCGAACTGTTCGGCCATGAACGGGGCGCTTTTACCGGCGCGGACCGGACCTATATCGGTAAGCTGGAGCGATGCGACCAGGGCACCCTGTTCCTGGATGAGGTCAGTGAAATGGCGCCCGGTTTGCAGGGCAAGCTGTTGCGGGCCCTGCAGGAAAACGAGATCGAACGGGTTGGCGGCAGCCGGCCCATCCGGACGGATGTGCGCGTCCTGGCCGCGACCAACAAGAACCTGGAAAAGGAAGTCGAGGAAGGGCGCTTTCGCAAGGATCTTTACTGGCGGCTCAAGGTCATTACCATGGAGCTGCCGCCGCTGCGCGATCGTCCGGAGGACATTCCCCATCTGGCCGATTATTTTCTGATGCGTTTCTGCGCCGAATACAACCGTTCCCTGTGCCACTTTTCCGAAGCCTCCCTGGATAAGCTGGTGGCCTACTCCTGGCCCGGCAATGTGCGTGAACTTGAGAACTGCGTCCGCCGATCCACCCTGCTGACGGCCGGTGATGTCATCACCGAAAACAACCTGATGATTCCCGAGGAAGAAGCCGCTCCGCCCACGGACGAAATGAGCGGCGGCCAGTTGCTGGATTGCCTGAGGGAGCGGCTGGATGAGCTGCTGCCGCGGCTGCTGCGCCTGTCCCGGCCGAATGTCCATGGCGAAGTCGTCGATCTGGTCGAAGCCGTTCTGATTGAAAAAGCCCTGGAAGTCTGCGGCGGCAACCAGGTCCAGGCGGCCGCTCTGCTGGGCATCAGCCGTAATACCCTGCGGCATCGTTTGAAAAAGCAGCAGGACTCCGGCGACAACAGCGAAACCAGTTAAATGACGCCCCGGGGTCTGCCCCCGGGGGACCGCTCCGGGTACCGCTTATGGGGGCGAAATAGATTCCGCTGTCAATCGTGACCAACCTGGCCCTCCGGGCCGGGTTAATCCCCGGAGCTTTTTTGTTTTGAAATTTTTGAAATATAAGATATTATAAAAAGATTTGATTGATAAAATCTTTCAGCCTGACAGCCTGACCCCGCTTTTAAAGAAATTTCCGTAATCGGAGAAAAATCAATTATGTTAACCGATCTTCAGATGCTGGCTATCGCGCCATTTATTGATGAAACCATAAGAAATTTAAAAAACATGTGCGGTCTTCATGCCTCTTACGGTGATCCCTTCCGGGATGAGGTTGAGAACTTCCGCTTTAAAGGCTACGCCGTGGCCGCGCGGACCAGCGGTAAAATCAACGGGGTTGTCCTTTTGCATAATTATATTGAAACCGCCCTGGCTATCGGCAACAGGTTAAGGCTGCACCTGCTGGAGGATACCAGGGAGTATCATGAGATAAATGAAGAAATGCAGAGCGCCCTGGCTGAGTGGGCCAATACGGTCATCGGCAATGCCACCAATGACCTGGCGCACAGAAATTTAGGGATCGAATTCGCTCCCCCGTATTTTATAACCGACACTGAAAACATGGACTCGCTGCTGGTTAATGCCCGGGACATAATATCCATACCCATCCACATCCCTGACACAGGAAGATTCTATTTTAATTACATTCTTAATAAGGAAAAAGCTCCCCTGGCAGCTGTTGAAGAAAAAGGCATTCCCCGGGAGGGAAAGATTGGAATCGTGGATGATTCCAATTTCATCAGAGTGGCCATAAAAAAATATTTGCGAAAGATCGGTTATGAAAACACCGTGGAAGCTTCCAATGGAAAGGAGGCTGTCGCGATGCATAAAACAGAAAATCCGGATATTATTTTCATGGATTACGTTATGCCTCAGGCTTCGGGTTATGAAGCCCTGAAGGAGATACGCCAGACAGACAAGGAGGTGCCCGTGGTAATGTGTACTTCCGTGTCTGATCAGAACATTATTAACGAATGCCGCGCCCTGGGTATTTCAGGCTATATTATCAAGCCCTTGACCGCTGAGGACGGACCGGTCAAGCTCAAAAAGCTATTAGACAACCCCCATGGATGAAGGTTTCGTAAAAAGTTTCCCGCTCATCATCCTGTTACTTCCGGCCGTTTTCATCGGAAATCTCTTTTTTTACAGGAACGGTTTGGTACCATGACGCTTCAACCTGTTTCCCCGAAAGACGCCGAGCTGGTGGCCGATATCCTGGGGCAGGCCTTTGAGGACGACCCGGTCATGAATTATATTCAGCCGGACCGTTCCTTTATTCCCCGGTATTTTAAAGC
>JAWOCW010000251.1:0-5047 GCA_046483615.1 Desulfosudaceae bacterium | reverse complement strand
GTTTTAAAAAGGACAGCCGCTCCATAACGCGCGCGGCCCGCCGTCCCAGCCGGACCATCCTTTGGACGTCAGGCGGCAGATCATCCGAGGTCAAGGTCAGATCCCGGGAACGATATCGGCCCCGGTCAATTCCGGCCACCTGACCGGGAATATGGCCGGGAATCTGGCCGGAAACCTGGCCGATGGTCGCGACCGGGGTCGTCAAAACTCCCAGGGCGATCAGCCCGGGATTAACCCGGCCGTCGCTCTTATCCCAAGACCCGTTCTGAGACGCTTCTCCATACAAAATCACCGGTTTTCCGGCCGCCAGGGCCAGCCCGGCCTCGGCCACCGCGCCTTCATCCGGCACCCGGCCGTTCAGATTAAAAACCAGGCAATCGCACTTCAAAAGAAAATAAACATCCACGGCAAAGGTCAGCCGATGGAAAAACCGCACCAGGGGACGAACCAGGTTAGCCAGGTAACGGTCGGTGTTCTTCAGAACAAAAGCCTCGATGCCGTCCCGCTGGGGCAGATAAGTCTGCCACCCGGAAGCCTCCAGCGCTTCGGAGATATTCTTCATCGACCTGAGCTCTTCCGGACAGAACAAAGGTCCGGAGCAATAGACCCGGCCCGCCGGCCGCGGAGCACCTGTTTCCGGAGACGGTCGCCCCCCGGTTCCGGCGGCGGGCGCGACGGGCTCAGCCTGGAACCCGGCCCAATCAGAATCCTCATAGGCCTTCAGCATCTTGGCCACCAGGTCTTGATCAAGGTCACCCGGGACAGGCCGGGATGAATTTTCTGCCAGCATCCGGGACAATTCCCGGCCCAGCTCCACGGCCGCGGACAGGGCCGGCGGCAACTGCCGACCGGACCGGGCCGGACCGGACCGGGCAATCTCTTTCCGGACGGCTTTGACCATGGCGGCGGCGCTGTCCACCGTGGCAAAATCCCGGCTGAGTCCGATGATCATGGCATTGTCATGACCATGAAAAACGCTGCGATGATCCTGCTTGTAAAGGATGACCGGAATGCCGGACATGAAGGCCAGGGCAGCCGCGACCAGGCCGTCTTCATCGGGCACGCGGCCGTTCAATGAAAAAACCATTGCCCGGCATTCCCGGATAAGCCGGTTGGCGTTAAAAGCCAGAACCAGCCGGGCCCGCTTTCGCCGGGCGGCTTCGTCACTGGCCTCGGCGGCGGGATAAAGGCCCTCCAGGCCATCCCGGTACGGCAGGTAAACCCGCCGGCCATCGGCCACAAGAGAGGCCTCCAACTCCTGAAGCTGCCGCCGTTCCTGGTCAAAAATCGCAGGACCGGCGCAATAAATCATTTTTGAGGTCATAATAAGGTCAGCTTAAATAAAATCCTGCCGGATGTCCATCCGGAAAACAGAACCGGAAAGCGGATATTTTTCCTTGAACAATAGTGACTATTGACAGTGGGTTATAATCCGGGCTAATGTCAATTAAAACAATAATTAACCGGGCCGTGACGCGACACGACACCTTATACAAAGGAAAATCAATGAGAATCCAATTTCCCCGGGCCAAAGGCCTCTTGGCCTGTTTCGTAATTCTTTTTATCCTGGTCGGATGTGGAGATAAAGGTGAAGAGGAGAAACAGCCGGAACTCACCTATAAACATATGAATCAAAAGGCGGAAACACTCGGTTCGGTCACCCCGCCTCCGGAAATCAAAAATCATGAATTAATAACCAATCCGGGAATCGATACTTTCGGAGGCCCGGAGGCTCTGACAACTGTTTTAAAATATACCTTTAAGCGGGACATTGCTGAAGAAATGGTCCGGGAAAGCCTGCTGTCCAGTGGAGACGAGGCCCAGGCGCCGCAAACCCAAGCGCCGCGAAGAGGAGCAGTCTCTTTACTGGATATGAAAAAATTCTTAAAACAAATCGGATTTACCGGAACCGGTTACAAAATAACCGAACCCATCTCCTATGAACAAATGAAGAATGATAATTTTGATTCATTCGCCAACAGAATGATCACCACGATTGAGCTGAATAATTATCGTTATTTTGTCATTTTCCGAGGATTTGATCAGGAATTCGTTTATCTGGGAGATCCCAGCCACGGCAATATCTGCTTATCAATCAACAATTTCAGCAAAGCCATATTTAATAATGCCGTCTTTGTAATCGAAGAAGAGGCGGCATCCGGCTGATATTCAGCCGAACACTCCGCGTAGCCGACCTTGGTGGCCCAGGGTCTGACCCCGGGTGAGCGCGTAATCGGATCAATAACCCAGGCCGGCGGCGCCGCTCAGGGACGGGGCGTCTCCGGCTACCACCCGGATGGCGGCCCGGCCGGCGACCGGGCACTTGGTTTCGCAGATACCGCAGCCGATGCACAACTCGTTGATGACGTGGGGTTGTTTGAGGGTTTTTGTCCGGCCGCGGACATCGGTTACCCGGACCTCTTTGAATTTGATGGCCTTGTCGTGGGTGGGGCAGTGTTCTTCGCAGACGATGCAGGGGGTGGCCTCGGCAAAGGGCAGGCAACGGTTGCGGTCGACCATGGCCAGCCCGATCACGAAGGCCTGCTTTTCAGCCAGGGATAACCGCTCGATGGCCCCGGTGGGACAGACCTGGCCGCACAAGGTACAGTTGAACTCGCAGTATCCCAGGCGGGGAATCAAGCGCGGGGTAAACATTCCGGACGGCCCCTGTTCCAGAAAGACCGGCTGCAGGGCGTTCTGGATGCACACTTTCAGGCATTCCCCGCAGCGGACGCAGGTTTTCAGAAAATCCTCCTCCGGCAGAGCTCCCGGCGGCCGGAGAACCTCCCCGGACGGCAGGGCCGCGGCGGCGTCCACCCGGCTTAAAAAAGGCAGGGCCAGGCCGACCAGGCCGGCGCCGAGCAGGTACCGGCGATTGATATCCAGGGGCACCTCGTTGACCGGCCGGGAAAACCCCAGGGTGGTCGTGGTCCGGGGACAGTATTCCAGGCAGTCCAGGCAGAGGCTGCACTCTTCGGCCTTCAGGCGGCCATCCTCGCTAAAGGCATTCATGCGGCATTTCCGGCGGCAGATCCGGCATCCTTCGCAGGAAGACAGCGGCCACCGGCGCAGGAAAGAAAAGCGGGAGACCAGCGCCAGCATGGCCCCCAGGGGACACAGGTTCCGGCACCAGAACCGCCGGCCCAGCAACTCCAGGGCAAAGACCCCGGCCAGAATCAAAAAAGACAGAAACGGCAGCAGAAAAAAAGACTGTCGGTAAGGCAGAATCCCGGATTTAAAGACATCATAGACGGCCTCGCTGATCGGCACCGCCCAGGACGGGCCGTGAAAATAGACCGTGTCAAAGGCGCCCGTCATGACGGCGTAAAAAACCGGGTCCACGGCAATGGCCAGCCCGCGGACAAGGATGGAAAAAGGATCCACAAAGCCGACCCACTGGACCCCGAAGGCGGCTGAAATCAGGACCACCAGCAGAATCAGGTACTTGAGCCGGCGCCAGCCCGGTGAAACAGATTTGACGGGTTTGATGACTATCCGGCTGCCATCCAGCAGGGTTCCCAGGGGGCAGATCCAGCCGCAGAAAAACCGGCCCAGGACCAGGGTCAGCCCGATAACAATCAGGGCCGGCAGCAGCAGCGGGATAATCGCCCGGGCGGCCAGGGTGACCGAGGCCGCCACCAGGGGATCCCAGCGGAAAAAGATATTGACCGCCCAGGGGATGGTATCAGTGCCGGCATAGTCGGTCTGCCGGAACAAAAACAGGAACAACATCAGAAACAGGATCTGGCAGGCCTGGCGCAGCCGCCGGAAAAAAAGGCGCCGATTCATGGGCAGACATCCCGAGAAGTATTATGGTTTTGTAAAAAGTTCAAATTGGGACGGCAGTCCCACCCCCGCCGGAATCCAGCGTCATGCCCAGCGACCGGGCCGTCCGGCTACACCTTGGTGACCCGGCACTCAGCCAGGTCGATTTCACCCAGCCCCATCTGGTGGGCACGCACGGTGGAGGCCACCTCGTCGGGGGACTGGTCGAACAGGGTGGTGGCATAGGCGTCCACGGCCACCGGATCGGTGGAGGCAATGATGGTGTCGCGATTGTCAACATCATCCAGGCGGCCGCCCTGGGGACCGTTTCGCAGCAGAATGCGGGTGGCGTCAATCATGGTCAGCGACGGCTGAATAACCGTGTTCAGGTCCGCCAGGTTCTGGGCGATATCGTGATGAATCCGGCCGCGCCGGCCGCCGATGACGCCCATGATATTCTTCATGCCCAGGGTCAGGCCGGTCAGGCCGTGGTGCTTGGCAATGGGCACGTTGATATAGCAGTCCGCTTCCAGGGCGTCCTTGTAAAAATCCCATTCCTGGAGCGACCGGCCCCGCTCTATTTTGACCGGGATAAAACGGCGGTCGTCAATGTATTCACACTTGACGCGGCGGTCGTCCATGGCGTCCAGGGCCGGCTTGATACCGCTGTTGTTGTAGCAGCGGCGCTCCTCGTTGCAGGGGCGGTCAAAAACCGCTACCGAGGCGGCGCCGGCATCCAGCGCCAGGGCCGCCAGGGCCACCACCACCCGGGGGTGAGTGTTGGCCGCCTGCTCCGGAGTGCGGTCCCAGCCGATATTCGGCTTGATGACCACCCGGGCGCCCTTGCTGACAAAACGGCCCATGCCGCCCATCTGATCGATGACGGCGGCCACCATCCGGTCGATATCATCGCCGCGGCTGACCACGATTTCCGATCGGCCGTCCGGCGCCGCCATGGCCCGGGAAGTGATCCGGAAAACCGGGGCTGCCGTCATAACACCGGCATACCAGAGTCCCACCTGTTTTAAAAAGTCGCGTCGATCCATGAGGAGCCTCTCTTCCAGAAATGATTTCAGGTTGCCACAGAGCGTCTGATCCTGTACAAACAATTAAGATGGCAAAGTAAAAAGTCCAATATCTTCGTTGCAGCGTTTTCCTCGGAATTTCACGTACTGATAAGTACGCTGCATTCCTCGAAAAACGCTGCGCCTTGATCTTGAACTTTTTACTTTGCCATCAATATCACAACCTAATTATAACCTGGAATTGCCATGACGGAAAC
>JAWOCW010000120.1:0-3380 GCA_046483615.1 Desulfosudaceae bacterium | reverse complement strand
ATTACTTGTCCGCTTCCTCGTAGTCAGCGTCAATAACATCATCATCAGCCCCGCCGGACTGCTGCTGATTGCCGGCACCAGCCGCTTCTTCGGCACCGGCCTGCTGGGCCCCTTCCTGAGAAGCCTGCTGATACATGGCTTCAGCCAGTTTATGAGAAGCCTGGGACAATTCTTCCGTCAACTGCTTGATCTTCTCCAGATCATCGCCGTCCTTGACCTTTTTAAGCTCCTCGATCTTGCCCTGGATATCGGCTTTGGTAGTGGCATCCAGCTTGTCTTCGCCGACTTCACCCAGGGACTTTTCCGTCTGGTAGATCATGGAATCGGCCGTGTTCTGGGCCTCAACCAGCTCTTTCTTTCTCTTATCCTCATCAGCATGAGCTTCGGCATCCTTGACCAGCCGATCAATCTCCTCCTGGGTTAACCCGCTGGAGGCGGTAATTTTAATGGACTGCTCCTTACCGGTGCCCAGATCCTTGGCAGACACGTGCACGATACCATTAGCGTCAATGTCAAAGGTCACCTCAATCTGCGGGACACCGCGGGGGGCGGGCGGAATATCGGTCAGTTCAAACCGTCCCAGGGTTTTATTGCCTTCGGCCATCTCCCGCTCGCCTTGCAGCACGTGAATGGACACGGCCGGCTGATTGTCCGCCGCCGTGGAAAACACCTGGCTTTTCCTGGTGGGGATGGTGGTGTTCTTCTCGATTAACTTGGTCATCACCCCGCCCAGGGTTTCTATACCCAGGGAAAGCGGGGTCACGTCCAGCAGCAGCACGTCGTTGACGTCGCCCTGGAGTACTCCGGCCTGAATAGCGGCGCCCATGGCGACAACTTCGTCGGGATTGACGCCCTTGCTCGGTTCTTTGCCGAAAATATTTTTAACCCGTTCCTGAACCGCCGGCATGCGGGTCATACCGCCGACCAGAATGATTTCGTTGATCTGGTCGTTGCCGAATCCGGAATCTTTAAGCGCCATGCGGCAGGGATTGTCCAGCTTGTCCAGCAGATCGCTGACCAGCTCTTCAAATTTGGCCCGGGTCAGTTTGATGTTTAAATGCTTGGGGCCGCTGGCATCGGCCGTGATAAAGGGCAGGTTAACCTCTGTCTGCACGGCGGAAGACAATTCCATCTTGGCCTTTTCCGCGGCTTCCTTGAGACGCTGCAGAGCCATTTTATCAGAACGAATATCAATACCCTGATCTTTCCGGAATTCACTGGCCAGATAATCCACCAGGCGCAGGTCGAAATCTTCACCACCCAGATGGGTGTCGCCATTGGTTGACTTGACCTCAAAGACTCCGTCGCCGAGCTCCAGGATGGAAATATCGAAAGTCCCGCCGCCGAGGTCGAAAACCGCGATTTTCTCATCATTCTTCTTATCCAGCCCGTAAGCCAGGGAAGCGGCCGTGGGCTCATTAATAATGCGCTGGACGTTCAAACCGGCGATCTTGCCGGCGTCCTTGGTAGCCTGGCGCTGGCTGTCACTGAAATAAGCCGGCACGGTAATAACCGCGTCGGTGACCGTTTCGCCCAGGTACTCTTCGGCGCTTTGCTTGATGTCGGCCAGAATAAATGAAGAGATTTCCGCCGGACTGTGTTTCTTATCACGAATAACAATGCGCATATCGCCATTGTCAGCCTTTTCAATTTTATAGGGCAGAATTTTAATATCATTCTGCGCTTCCGGGGAATCATACTTGCGGCCGATAAGGCGTTTGACACCGAAAACGGTGTGCTCGGGATTGGTAATTGACTGCCGTTTGGCAACCTGACCCACCAGGCGTTCACCTTCTTCGGTAATGGCCACCACCGAAGGGGTCGTCCGGCCGCCTTCAGGATTGGTAATTACTCTGGATTCACCGCCTTCCATAACGGCCACGCAGGAATTGGTTGTCCCCAGATCTATTCCGATCATTTTACCCATTGGTCTCCTCCTTCAATATATAATCTTATATGGTTCTTAAATAAATATTGTTCCTCGTTTCAATATTTCAACCGGATGCTCAATTGGCTGCTTTACTCGGACGGGGCCACTGAAACCACTACCATGGCCGGTCTTAATAAGCGGTCATGGATCAGATAGCCTTTCTGCAACTCCTCAAGCACGGTATTTTCAGCGACGTCTTCAGCCGGCTGTGTTGATACGGCCTGATGATACGCGGGATCAAATTTTTCTCCTTTGGTTTCAAGGGCGGTTATTCCGAATCTTTCAAAAATTTTGAATATCTCGGCCAGGGTGATCTTAACCCCCTCCACCAAACCGTTGTCCGACTCATTTCCTTTGCCGGCGGCTTCCACGGCCCGTTCCAGGTTATCAACCACCGTTAATAACTCCTTGACCAGGGTCTCGTGAGAATACTTTTTAAAATCTGACCATTGCCGGTCGATCCGCTTCTTGTAATTATCAAATTCAGCTGATACCCGGTAAAATCGTTCCTTGAAATCATCTTTTTCTTTGGTCAGGGCCGCCACTTCTTCTTCCAGCAAAGCAATGGTAGCATCAGGATTCTCAGCGGCCTTTTCCGGGTCTGTCTTTCCGGACATGTTGGCCTGGCCGGTCTGCCCGGAGTCCTCCTGGTTTACATGCCGGGCTTCCTGGTCCGACTGCCCGGCCGCGTTGTTCCGCTCGTCCTGACGGCCGGGTTCCGCCTGATTACTGGTGCTTTTTTTGTCGTTCATACCGATCAAGACAGCTCCTTGCTATAATTAAATCGATTGACTCATTTTATTTAATAATTTTTTATAATTATCCTAACCATCCGGTTATCATGAAAAATAAGAATGAATATGATATTGTCAAGAACGACGGCCGGCTAAAAAATATTCAGGTGGCGGCCCCTGGCCGGGCCATCCAGCATATTTCCTGAAATTTCAGTAAATTAATACCCAGAACAGGCGATGGAAATAAAAAAGGGCGGGAAAAAGAAAAAACCTGGTTGTACATTCCCTTGTCGACAAGTACCGGCCGGTATGTTCATAGCTTGGCCGGGAACGATCCATGACACCGCCCGCACCGGTTATCGCTGCTTCCTTCCGGACCTGACGAGGTTCCCGGCCGTCAGTTGCACGGCGGCCGGCCAGAATGAACAAAAAACCGGTACAAAAGCCTTCAAGGGAAAATTCAGCCCTGCGTAAAGCGGATTTCAGGTAAAGGGCACCGCTATCTCCCCGCCTAGTACAACCAGGTTAAGATAATATAAGGGTTCAGCCGGTAAATTTCAAGCCCAGATTTACAACGAATTTACAACGGATTTAAAACGGATTGCGCCAACTATCTTTGGGGTTGGCTTCCGGCCGGATATCCTGTAAAAAAATAACATGTTAACAGATCAGATAATAAGCGCCTCCCCGCCAGGGGCGCGGCAACTGCTCCGGAC
>JAWOCW010000081.1:0-2769 GCA_046483615.1 Desulfosudaceae bacterium | reverse complement strand
ACACGCCCCACGCCTTTGTCTGCGCCTGTGACGCGCCGTTTCTCAAAAAGGAGCTGGTCAAGACCGTTGTTTCCGGGGTTGAGGCCGGCCAGGACGTGGTCATCCCTGAGACGTCGGCGGGGCTGGAGCCGCTTTGCGCTGTCTACTCTGCCGAAAGATGCCTGGAAGTGATCGAAAGTCAGCTTGCCCGGCGGCAGTTTGCCATCAGGCATATTCTAAACCGCTTAAGGGTAAAAATTATTTCGGAAAAAAAATTGCGCCGGAGCGATCCCTTTCTTGATTCTTTCATGAATGTCAATACTCCGGAAGACCTGGAGCGGGCGCGCCGCATAATGAGGGATCGGGGGGAATGATGATCTGGTGAAAAATTCCTGAGCGCCGCCTTCGAGGTATTCAAGGTTGCCGGAAAAAAGGGCTCGTCCCGCTGATCTCTCTGAGCCCGTGATAAGGAAGCCTTTTATGGGGATTGATTCCCTGAAAAATAAGAACCATCAGATTTTCCAATTGACATTTAAGTGCTGTTAATGATATTAAGAGGATATTATTAAAAGATAATTTTTGTATTTTTTTGATTGATATCTTGCTGGAGAAAACAGCATCAATAATAATAAAAATAAGGAGGTGGAAAAGGCTATGAAAATCAATCTTAAACACATCAGCTTAATGGCGGTCTTAGGCGTCGCGCTTGCTTGCGGTCTGGCCCTGGCATCGGGCCATTTTCCGGAAAACATTACCATGGAAGATAAGGATGCCTATGAGCGTCACACCCAGGGAATTGTGGAATTCACTCATAAGAAGCATTTTGAGGAGTACGAGATTGGATGTGGCCAATGCCATCATGATGAGAACGGGAAGCCCCTGGATGATCTGGAGGTTGGGGATGACGTCCAATCCTGTCTGGATTGCCATGAGGCGGGTCGGGCTGATCGAAAAGCGCTTCGGGACATGTCTCCGGAAGAGCGTGAAAAAGAGGAATTGAAATATCACTACGGCGCCATTCATCAGAATTGTCAGGGCTGTCACGAGGAATTCAACAAAGAGGAAACTGGTAATGCCAGAAAAGGCCCGGCGCCGGTATCCTGCGCCAAGTGCCATCCCAGGCAAGAGCGGTAATTAAATGTTCCCGGCTACCGGGATTTAATTTAAACCCGAATTGAGCGTTTTAAAGTGGCAATTGCTCCATTCAGGTTATAGTAAAAAAAAAGAGCAGGGTTGACCGATTCAGCGGTCGCCCTGCTTTTTTTGTGCGGCAAAGGCGGCGGCTTTGTTGACCAGAGCCGGTGCCCAGCCTGGTGAGCCCAGGGCGTGCAGGTGAGTGTAGCTGGCCAGAACGTTTTTGTGGCACAGGCCGTCACGATGGTTGGCAAAGCCCTTTCCCCGGAGTGTGGTCAGGACCATGGCGTCGTCGTCTCCCTGCCAGGAATTTACCCGGGAATAGCGGAACTCATGCCCTCTTAGTTCGGTGCCCGTTTTAAAGTAGGGGTTGGCCGCGTCCACCCGGGAAATGGTGTAACCATGGCCGACCGGCTTCTCAGAGATACCGAATGATGCCGGCAGAATATCACACATGGGATAGGCCTGTTCCTTGATAATTAATGATTGTCCCAGGTAGATCAGGCCGCCGCATTCGGCGTACACCGGCAAACCGTTTTCCACCAGCGCCGCCAGCTGCTCCCGGAAAGTCCGGTTGTTGGCCAGTTGACGGGCGTGTGTTTCCGGGAAACCGCCGCCCAGGTAAAGACCGTCTATCTCATCGGAAAGACCGGCATCGGTCAGCGGGCTGATGAAAACCAGTTTTGCTCCCGCTTCTTCAAGAGCGGCCAGGTTGTCCGGATAGTAAAACTGGAAGGCTGAGTCCCGGGCCACGGCAATCAAGGGGCGCTTTCCCGGGATTGACGGTGTTTTGGGGCCGGTCTCCGCGATTGTTCGGGGAACCGGCGGAGCGCCGGCGGCTATCCGCCGCACGGCCTCCAGGTCGATATGATTTCTGGCCAGCTCGGCGTTGGCCTGGATGGCTTCCCGGGCCCAGGCGTGCTCGGGGGTGGGGACCAGGCCCATGTGCCGTTCCGGCAGGTCTACGTGGGTCTGCTTGGGAATGGCGCCGATGACCGGCAGGCCACAGTAATGCTCGATGGAGCGGCGCAGGATACTTTCGTGTCGCGCCCCGGCGACGCGGTTCAGAATGATGCCGCTGATCGTCAGGTCGCTGTCAAAGTCGATGCAACCCTTAACCACGGCGGCGCAGGTGCGGGTGGTCTTGGTTACGTCCAGGCAGAGGACGACCGGAGAGCGCACCAGCTTGGCGATTTCCGCCGTGCTGGTGGCGCCGTCAAGATCAATGCCGTCATAAAGACCGCGGTTGCCTTCGATAACAGCAATGTCTTTGTCTAAGGTGTATTTGTAAAAGGAGTCCAGCAGGACGGGCGGGGTAGTCAGAAAGGTGTCAAGGTTATAACAGGGAACGCCGGCTGCCATGGATAGCCAGCCGGCGTCAATATAATCGGGTCCCTTTTTGAACGGCGCGACGCGGTCGCCCGCTTCCCTTAAAGCGGCGGTCAGGCCGATGGCAATGGTGCTTTTACCCGCGCCACCGCGTAAAGCGGAGATGGTAAGCCGGGGGCATTGTATGGCATTGGGCATCGGCATAGTGACCACTGCGGCAGAAATAATTCGCGCAGCTGGTGAACGATAAGGGCTTAAGAAACGTTACGGCGCCCTCAAAAAAGGATCTTTAATCTTCGTGCTCCGCGGCCGCCTGTTTGCCCGTGC
>JAWOCW010000045.1:0-6296 GCA_046483615.1 Desulfosudaceae bacterium | reverse complement strand
GCAGGTCATGGTCAAGATTCTGAATTTACCGGTATATGCGATAAAGGAGCATGGTCATGGGAGCAAAGGAAGACCAGGTATTGCGAGCCGCCAAAGAGGTCATTGTCAAATTTATTGAAATCGGAAGGATTTCGCCGGCCAATTTTCCAGAACATTTTCAGCAGATATATGAAGCCGTGGACAGCGCGGTTAATAAATCAGACAGCACCGCCACGGAGGCCAAAGAAGAATCGTGAAACACCATGCCGTCCGGATCTGGCCGGGGATTTTTAAAAAAACCGGGTTAGCCTGGTTTTTTCTGGTGTTAATCACCGCCACCGCCGGATTTGCCCAGGACAGCGATTTATCCCAGGTGGAGACGGAAGGCCGCTGGCATATTGAAGCCGATTCCCTGGAGTATAATAAAGAACGGGATACCTATATCGCCCGGGGCGGGGTGGTAGTGACCAGTCAGGACACTGAAATCAGGGCTGGTGAGATCCATTTTGATCAGCGCTGCCAGACCATGACGGCCAGTGGTAACGTTACCATGATGACCGGCCAGGACGTGCTCAGTGGCGACCACCTGTCTTTGAACATGGCCGAGGAAACAGGCCTCATTCACCGAGGGCGGGTCTTTTTCGAGGCCCGCCATTTTTATATCACCGGGGACAATATTCAAAAAACCGGGGAGCGCTCCTATCAGGCCGAGCGCGTCAGCGTCACCAGCTGTGATCCCGATAATCCGGACTGGCACATAACCGGCCGCGATCTGCAAATAACGGTGGAGGGATATGGCTCCTTGAACCGGGCCGCTTTCTGGGCCAAAAATATTCCCATGGCCTATACCCCTTATCTTTTTTTCCCGGTAAAGGTAAAACGACAGACCGGCTTTCTGGTTCCGGAAATGGGATATTCAGACCGGAAGTGGGAGTCGGTCGAGCTGCCCTTTTTCTGGGCCATTAATGACAGTTCCGATATGACGCTGACCGCGCATCACATGGGCCGCCGGGGAGAAAAGCTGGGCCTGGAATATCGTCGCGTGTTTGATTCGGAATCGAAAATGGCGGTCATGTATGATTTTTTTGAAGACCGGAAAACCAATGATGAGCCGGGCGATGACTTTGGCTTCAGCGGAGACAACCTGCTGCGGCCGAATCAGGACCGGTACTGGTTGCGGATGAAGCAGGATCATGACCTGGGCCGGGCGGGTACCGCCAAGATCGATCTTGATGTTGTCAGTGATCAGGATTATCTGCGGGAATTCAAGGACGGCCACACCGGTTTTGATAAGGTTGATGACTATTTTGAATCTCATTTCGGCCGGGATCTGGATGATTATAACAGCCAGACCAGGACCAACCAGGCCAGTTTCCACAAGGGCTGGGGGTTGTCCAGTTTTAACGCCAGCCTGAAATGGTTTGATAATGTTGCCAAACGCCGCTGGTCGGACAGGGATGACACCCTCCAGCGCCTGCCCGAATTGCAGTTTGATGTGCTTAAACAACAACTCGGCTCTTGGCCGCTGTACTATAACCTGGACAGTGAATATCTGTATGGTTACCGGCAGGACGGAACCCGGGGGCATCGGGTTGATCTTTATCCCCGGGTTTTTATGCCCCTGCGGATCGGTCAGCTTTTTTCCCTGGAGCCTTCCCTGGGATTCAGGGAAACCGCCTGGCGGATCGATACCTATGACGGCACCAATCCCGGGGCCGCCCGGAGTCGATCCCGTTCGGTGTATGACACCCGGCTGGAGCTTGCTTCGGAGTTATACCGGGTTTTTCCGCTGGGCGAAACATCGCGCCTGAAACATACCATTCTGCCGGAAGTTGTTCATGAATACGTACCGCGGGTGGATCAGGAAGGCTACCCGGTTTTTGATGACAGGCTGGACGTGATTCAAGAAAAAAATGTGGTCACCTACGGCCTGACCAATACCTTTACTTTGAAGAGCAGCGCCGGGCGGCAAGCCTCTTCCGAGGCCACTCCCGTCTATAACTACCGCCGGATTGGCCTGTTTAAAATCGAGCAGAGTTATGATATTAATGAGGCCCGGGAGGATGATGCCGCTTTGTGGGTGAACCCGGAAGAGCGGCAGCCCTTTTCTCCCCTCCGAATGGAGCTGATCGTCAGGCCCGCCTCGGAGCTGTGGCTGGACGCGGACGCCGCCTGGGATATTTATGACGAGGTCTGGGCTTCGGGTAATGCCAAACTGAGCTGGCAGGAACAGTGGGCTGAAGATGACAGAAGCAACCGGCTGGGCCTGGAATACCGTTACCGGCGAGACAGATCTGAATCAATAGTGCTGGATACGAATGTGCGGTTGACTTCGGCGCTGTCAGCTTATTTTAATCATGAGCGGAATCTGCGTGATCATATTGATATTGAAACCGGTTTCGGGATATTATACAAAGCAGGTTGCTGGTCTCTGGATCTTGGCTACGTGGACAAGGATGATGACCGCCGGTATACTTTCATGATCTCTTTGCTGGGACTGGGGGGTTTTGGCAGCGAGATTGCCGGTTCGGATCTGGAAAATCCCAGCTGAGCCGATGACTTTTAAACAAGCTGAGTTAAACGATACCCAACTTTTTAAAATGGTACAATTTTTCTTTCTGGTTTTGGCTCGAGGCGGAAAAGCCGGGACGGGCCCGGCCAAAACCGGAAAAAGCAGGCAAGCATGACGGTGGATCAGCAAACAGCGGCCTGGTATGTTCTGCATACAAAAAGCAAATTTGAAAAAATTGTTCAGGAAGGACTGTCCCGAAAAGGCCGGGAAGTTTTTTTGCCCACGGTAACCATCAGGAGCCGGCGCCGGGACCGCAAGATTTTTTTGCAACAGCCGCTTTTTCCGGGCTACCTGTTCGTGCGAACCGGAAACAGCCCCGAACAGCGGCTGGAAATCCTGAAAACGGCGGGGGTGGTCGATTTGATCGGTAACCGGGGGCGGCCGCTGCCGGTGGACACGGTGGTGATTGACTCCCTGAAGATCATTGTTGATACCAACCGGCAGGTGCGGACCATGGGGTCGTTCCGCCGGGGCGAGCCGGTTCAGGTGGTGGGTGGTCCTTTTGCCGGGGTGTTCGGGGTGTTTGTCCGCTACCAGGGCGGCGAGCGGGTACTGGTGAATATTGATGTCATGGGGCAGGCCGCCGCCGTGAACGTGGCGGCGGATGAAGTTGAACCCCTTGACAGTAAAAAACAGGTGCTCCGCCGATGAGTTCTTGACTTTTTGTAATAAGATATGGTTTAACATCACTGTTTTGCCGGTTGTTGCCTTTAACCCGGACCGATCGTCAGAGATGGTCACCTGACGGGTTTCATCATCGGGGTTAGCGGCGCTGGCGTTCCGGCAAGGCAATTTATGTGTTATGATAATGAAATCAGGGATGGTCACTAATTTTTTTCCTTCCAGGCGATGGGATGACAGCAGATCATAAGGAGGTTTAATGAATAAACTGGAACTGATCACCGCATTAAAAGACGGTTCGGACATTTCCAAAGCCGAGGCCGCCAAGGTTGTCAAAATTTTCTTCGACTCCATGGGTGATACTCTGGCCAAGGGAGAGCGCGTGGAGATTCGCGGTCTGTGCAGCTTTTTTGTGAAAGAGTACAAAAGTTACGTGGGCCGTAATCCCAAAACCGGTGAACAGGTGACCATAGCGCCGAAAAAGCTTCCGTTTTTCAAATGCGGCAAAGAGCTTAAAGAACGCGTGAACAGCTGAGTTTTGTGTCCCGATTCAACCAATTGATTGGCCAGGATCGGCCGCGGCGAATATTGACCGGTATTCTGGCGTCGGCTAACATTCCCAACGCCTTCCTTTTCACGGGTATCGACGGGGTAGGCAAGCGAACCGCCGCGCTCTGGTTCGCCAGGGCGGCCAATTGCACTGCCCGGCCGTGGCCGGGAGAACTTGCCGGCGAAAATTCCGTGGCAGTTCCGGCGGATCAGCCGGAACCTTGTGGCGCCTGTTCTGCCTGCCGCAGAATTATGGCGGGCAGTCATCCGGATGTAATGGTTGTCGCTCCCGCCGGGGACGTGATCAAGATAGCCCGGATTCGCGAAATTATCCAGAAAATCGCCTTTAAACCCCATCAGGCCAGGTTGCGGGTAATCATCATTACCGAGGCGCAGGCCATGAACCGGGAGGCCTCCAACGCGCTTTTGAAGGTGCTGGAAGAACCGCCGCCGCAAACTGTTTTCTGCCTTACCGCCGGTCAGGCCGACGATCTTCTGCCCACCGTGGTCTCACGCTGTCAAGGCGTTCGGTTTAATCCTGTGTCCGCTGAAAACATTGCCGCTCTTCTGGCGGAGCAACATGGTATTGAGGCCCCCGTGGCCGGGGTGGCCGCCATAGTGGCCAACGGCAGCGTCGCCCGGGCCCTTTCGCTGGTGGATCAGTCCCGGACGGCTCGCCTGCTGGCCCGCCGCCGGGAATGGCTGCTCGATGAGGTCAGCCGCCTGCCGTCCCGCTCTCTTTCCCTGGTGCTGGCCTTCGCGGAACGACTGTCCCGGGACAAGCAACACCTGACCGCTTCTCTGGAGATTATCGGCAGCTATTTGCGCGATCTGCTGATCAGCCGTTACTGTCCGGAAAAAATTCTCAACCGGGACATGGCCGATAAAATCATTTTTCTGGCCAAAGAAACCGCCACTGCTGACCTTATCGCCAGGCTGGATGCCGTTGCCGAAGCGGAAACAGCCCTGGCCCGGAACGCCAATCAGCGGCTCACCCTGGAAATTATGGCCATCAAACTGGCGGATATGAACCTATGAAAAAAATTGTTGAAATAAGATTCAAGCCCGAGGGCAAAACCTATATTTTCGACAGTGGCGCCTTTGTGCTGGATGTGGGCGATCACGTCATCGTGGAAACCGAACAGGGCTTCGGGATGGGAGTGGTCTTTGCCTCTCCGGCCCCGCTTAAATCCGAAATCATGAAAAGGACCTTGAAAAAAGTACATCGCAAGGCGGTCGAGAGCGATTTTGAACAGCTGGAAGAAAACCGCCGGCTGGAAGAAAAGGGCTTTGATTTCTGCCAGGAGCAGATCAAAGAACTGGGCCTGGAGATGAACCTTTTTTCGGTGAATTGTTCTTTTGATTCCCGCAAGCTGACTTTTTTGTATACCGCCGACGGCCGGGTGGATTTCCGGGAGCTGGTCAAGCGCCTGGTTAAAAATTTCAGGATTAAAATTGAAATGCGCCAGGTGGGAATTCGCAACCAGGCCAAGATCACCGGTGGCATCGGCCGCTGCGGCCGGGAAATCTGCTGCGCCGCTTTTATGCGTAAATTCGACCCCATTTCCATCCGCATGGCCAAAAATCAGGGGCTGTCCCTGAATCCCACCAAAATTTCCGGTGTTTGCGGGCGGCTGATGTGCTGCCTGGCCTTTGAAAATGAGACCTATCATAAATTAAAAAAAGCCCTGCCCGGGCTGGGAAAATATATCCAGACCGCCTCCGGCAAAGGCAAGGTGGTGGGGCATCACCCTGTCGGAGGGCGGGTTACCATTCAAAAAGAAGACGGCGTCCGGGTGGAAGTTTCTCTTTCCGAAATAAAAGCCGCGGCGCCGGAGGATGCCTGAGATGAGCCCCAAAGACCGTTTTTACCTGACCACCCCGATTTACTACGTCAATGCCCAGCCACACCTGGGGCACGCCTATACCACTATTATGGCGGACGTGGCCTGCCGGTTTCAGGCCATGCTGGGCCGGGAAATCTTTTTTCTGACCGGCACGGATGAGCATGGTGATAAAATCATGAAAGCCGCCGCCGCCGAAAATATTTCTCCCAAGGAATACGCCGATAAGATCAGCGCTCAATTCCAGGACTTGTGGCCGCAGTTGAACATCAATTATGATTATTTTGTCCGGACCACCGACAGCGCCCATAAACAGGTGGTCAAGGACATCCTGATGACCATATACGAGGCCGGTGATATCTATTTCAGCGAGTATGAGGGCCTTTATTGTTACGGGTGCGAGCGGTTTTACGGCGAAAGGGAGCTGGTTGACGGCAAATGCCCGGACCATGAAACCGTTCCGGAAACCATCCGGGAGTCCAACTACTTTTTTCGCATGAGCCAGTATCAGCAGTGGCTGGTGGATTACATCAACGATAATCCGGATTTTATCCGGCCGGAGCAGTACCGCAAAGAGATCCTGGCCTTTCTCAAGGAGCCGCTGGAGGATCTCTGTATTTCCCGGCCCAAGAGCCGCCTGGACTGGGGAGTGACCCTGCCCTTTGACGACCGCTACGTCACTTACGTCTGGTTTGACGCCCTGACCAATTATCTCTCCGCCCTGGGCTATC
>JAWOCW010000416.1:0-3781 GCA_046483615.1 Desulfosudaceae bacterium | reverse complement strand
TAATCATTTAAGTGAGATATCGGGGGCAGATATTTATCTCCCATGGGATATAGATTTACAAAATGACCATCCCGATAAAACCTCCATATATATGCAAGAAAGACGGCCTGTACGACGGGTTTTTGCCGGTTGAAGGTTTTACCGGGTATGTGGCCATCCTGGGCGTTGTTCGAGGCACCCAGCACAGAGATCTGGCTGAGGCCTGGATCAATGAATTTCTGACCAAAGAAGCCCAGATTGCTGAAATTGAATCCGGAGGCGGCTGCCCGGTGATTGAACTGGATGAGCCGGCCTGGATTTTTGAGGAGGGTTTCCAGGAACTCATGCTGACCAACAATGAAGCCTGGGCCAATCTGTTTATTCCGGATTATCCCTATTTCCGGGAGGACTGGGAAAAACTCGAATCCCGCTACAAAAAGGAAGTGGTCTCTCAGACCGGCAGGAATTGAGTTTGAAAAGGTTCATGGTTCACGGTTGAAATCAAGAAAAGAGGATTCGAGGGCTATTTTTGCATAGTCACATCCCGCTTGAACCGTGAACCAAGGACCTTGTCCTCCAAGGGCTCAAACCTTGTAAATTATTTGGAAAGCAAAAACAAACCTTGACGATACGATTGGGTAACAATGCATGACGGCTCTTCAACTGGAAAAAATCAACAAGTACTTCGGCAAGACCAAAGCGGTGGACGGGGTTTCCCTTGAGGTCCAGGAAAACGAAATGTTTTTTCTCCTCGGGACCAGCGGATGCGGGAAAACAACGACTCTTCGCATGATCGCCGGTTTGGAGCAGGTGGACGGTGGCGCTATCCGAATCAAAGGGCGCGACGTTACGCGATTGAGCCCCCAGAAAAGACAGATCGCCCTCGTTTTTCAGAACTGGGCCCTGTTTCCGCACAAGACCATCAGGGACAACATCGGGTTTGGATTGAAGATGCAAAAGCAATCCAAAGCAGACATCAATGCCCAGGTTGAAAAAATTCTGCAGGTGGTGGGCTTGCCCGGATTTGAAGACCGGCTGCCGGGGCAGTTGAGCGGCGGCCAGCAGCAGCGGGTGGCTCTGGCCCGGGCCCTGGTTTTGAATCCCAGCCTGCTGCTCTTGGATGAACCCTTGAGCAATCTTGATCTCAATACGCGTTTGCGGATGCGCAGCGAACTGGTGGAGGTCCATCGCAGACTGGGACTGACCACCATTTTCGTGACCCATGATCAGACCGAGGCTCTGGCTATGGCCGACCGCATCGCCCTGATGGAAGACGGCAAACTCCTGGAAGTGGGAACGCCCCATGAGATTTATGAATCGCCGCTCACTGAGTTTACGGCCCGGTTTATCGGCGAAAAAAACAGTCTTCAGGGAACTGTTGCTGCGGTCTCGGACACAGAGCAGCAGGTGCGCTTCAACGAGGATTCCTCTTTAAGCGTTCCAGTCTCGTCCAAGCATCCTGTCCAGGCGGGGGACCCGGTCACCGTATTCATCAATGCTGAGAAAATTCGTTTTTTCAAGGCGGACGCCGATACCGGGGGAAACAATTATTTTCAGGGAAGGGTTGAAGATATCATGTATCTGGGGACTTCCAACAAATATTCGGTCAAACTGCAGACCGGGGAAACCATTGTCCACGACCAGCAAACCACTCAGGATGCCCCCAACTACGAAAAAGGCGATCGCTTGCAGGTGCATCTCGATCCGGCGCATTGCATCTGCATTAAACAGCAGCAGTAAGCATTGAAGATTGAAGTTGGATCATTATGCAATCCCAATTTCTGCCAACTTCCGGTATTGCTTCCGGTGAGAGTGAAGATGTTGAAACAAAAAATTGCTGATTTTCTTGAAAAAAGCACGGAGTATAACCGCTATTTTCTCCTGGCGCCTCCGCTGCTTTTTATCGCGGCTTTTTTCATTATCCCCATTTTCTGGATGATCCGGATCAGTTTTTATCCCGGCGGGTCCTTTGAGTATGAGCCGGGATTTACGCTGCAGCATTATCTGCGCTTCTTTCTGGATCCCTACTATCTGGGTACCGCTTTGTACACCTTGAAGATCACCATGCTCGTGACCCCCTTTGTGATCGTCTTCAGCTATGCGGTCTCCTATCTGATCGCAACCTCTACAGGCAAAAAAGGGGCGATCTATCTGATGCTCATCGTAACGCCGCTTTTTACCACGGAAGTTGTGCGGGCCTTGGGTTTTAAGATTTTTCTCGCCAAACACGGCATCATCAACACCATCCTGCTGGCAACAGGCCTGTTTGATGAGCCGCTGCAGCTCATTTATAACGATTTCGCTATCGTGGTAGCCCTGATCCATTCCATCATTCCCTATGCCTGTCTGGTGCTTATCGGGGTGCTCGTGGGGATCGACAAGTCCTATCTTGAAGCCGCAAAAACCATGGGTGCGGGCAGGATCAAGACCTTTTGGCACGTCACCCTGCCCTTGTCCATTCCCGGATTATCCGGGGCTCTGGTGGTTTCCATTATCTGGTGTTTGAGTATTTACTCCATTCCGGAATTTCTGGGCAGCGGGGCGAAATACACCATGACCATGCTTATCGAAGAACAGATCCTGTCTGTTTTCAACTGGCCGTTTGCTGACGCCGTGGCCGCCATTTTGGTCTTCTTGACGGTCGTAGGTCTGGCCGTGAGCTTCAAATTTTCTGAAAAAAAGGAGTTCAAGTAATGCAGGCATCTGAGAACCAGCCAGGCAAAACTTCAGGATCACGGCAGATGCCGATCGATTGGCCGGATGTCGGGTACAAGGTCTTTTGTTTTGCGATCCTGGCCTACCTTGTTCTTCCCGTGATCATGGTGATCCCAACCGCCTTTACGGAATCCGTGCGCATCACCTTTCCGCCCCAGGGCTTCAGCCTGAAATGGTTCCATAAATTTTTTACCAATCCGCTCTGGCTCAATGCCTTTAAAAACAGTTTGATCATTGCCGTGAGCACCTGCGTGATTTCCATCGGCCTGGCCATCCCGACATCCTTAGCCTTCCGCAAGCGATTTCCAGGGAAATTCAGCCTGCGCCTGATCATCCTCATGCCCTGGTTCGTGCCGGAGATCCTCATCGGAATCGGCCTGCTGATGTTCGCGCCCTTGATCGGATTGTACGGCAATTATTTGAGCGTGATTATCGCCCATACACTCTGGGGCCTGCCTATCTCCTTCCTGATCATTTCAACGGGCTTGAACAGCGTGGATCCTGCTTTGGAAGAGGCCGCCCAGACTATGGGCTCCAGCAGCCTCAGGGTCTTTTTTGAAGTCACGGCGCCCTTGATTAAAAACGCGCTGGTCAGCGCCGTCCTGTTTTGCTTTGTGCTTTCCTTTAATGAATTTGTGATGTCCTACTTCCTGTGCACCCCGGATATCATGACCCTGCCCATCAACATCTGGTCCATGCTGCGGACCGGGTTTTCCCCGATTGTCGCCGCTTCATCCACCGTGGTCATCCTGATCACCCTGGGGGAATTAATCCTCATCTCCAGATTTATCGGTTTTCAAACCCTGTATAAATGACCGGCGAGGCTGGGAATTCCGGAAAATTTTTCAATTTGCCGCCACGAGCGACCATTTGAGCCGAGATATCCGCTCCAAGGTCTGGAGCGGATATTTTTATTCCATAAAGTTCCGGAATATTCAGTTATATAAAAATTTTTCTATTTTTATATTAAAATATAATCAGCTAATAGTATATAATTTAAAATAAAATAGAATAAATCAAAACAATTAATATTTACATAAACTATATAATTTAATTACATTTAAGTATTTAAAAAAACACTATAATT
>JAWOCW010000409.1:0-4835 GCA_046483615.1 Desulfosudaceae bacterium | reverse complement strand
TGGGGGGATCTTCCATAAAATCATCCCGCTCAATATACAATACCTTTGAAAAAGGGATCTGCCGGATACCGGCGGAAGGATCTTCCGGGTTATTGATGGCTTCCAGCTCTTCGCTCTGGCCCTCGGGATAATTTTCAATGACCACCTTCAAGGGGCGTAAAACCGCCAGACGACGCTGGGCTTTTTTATTTAAAATATCCCGGATGGTGTATTCCAGCAGGGCCATGTCAACGAGACTGTCTTTTTTGGCAACCCCGATTTTCTCACAGAATTCCCGAACTGCCTGCGGCGGAACGCCCCGTCGTCTTATCCCGGCAATGGTCGGCATACGGGGATCATCCCAGCCGCTGACATGATTTTGCTCCACCAGCAGACCCAGTTTGCGTTTGCTCATGACGGTGTAAGTAAGATTGAGCCTGGCAAACTCAATCTGCCGGGGCCGGGGCGGATCGATCAGCTGCTCCACGAACCAGTCATACAAGGGCCGATTATTGGCGAATTCCAGGGTGCATAAAGAATGGGTTACGCCCTCCAGGGCGTCTGACAGAGGGTGGGCGAAATCATACATGGGATAAATACACCAGGTATCGCCGGTGCGATGATGCGGCGCCTTTCTGATCCTGTAAATGGCCGGATCACGCAGGCACAGGTTGGGCGACGCCATGTCAATTCTGGCGCGCAGCACGTGGGCGCCCTCTTCAAACTCACCGGCCCTCATCCGCTCGAAAAGATCAAGATTTTCTTCCACCGAGCGGGAACGATAGGGGCTGTCCCGGCCCGGTTCAGTCAGCGTGCCCCGGCTTTCCCGAATTTCAGACTGGCTCAGGCTGCAAACATAGGCCTTGGAATCCTTGATGAGGCGCACCGCGAACCGGTACAATTGTTCAAAGTAATCCGAAGCAAAAAACAGGCGATCACCCCAGTCAAATCCCAGCCAGCCAATGTCCTCTTTTATGGAGGCCACGTATTCCGGGTTTTCCCGGTCCGGATTGGTGTCATCAAAACGCAGATGACAGATACTGTTTTCGTTCTCAGCGGCAATGCCGAAATTCAGACAGATCGACTTGGCATGACCGATATGCAGATAGCCGTTGGGTTCCGGCGGAAAACGGGTCACCACTCCCTTGTCAGCGGGAGCGCCCGCCAGGTCCTCTTTGATTATTTTTCTTATAAAATCAGTTGACTGTTCTGTCATAACGAACTCCTTATAAAGACTCGGCGCTGCCGCCGGCATAACCGCCCAGATCAGCCGCCACCCGGGAAAAACCGAGGCGAACCAACCCTCGCAGGATTCGCTGTCTCATGGATTTTTCCATGAGAGGCTCTATCATATCAGGATCAACTTCAATCCGGGCCGTTTGTCCGCATATTCTAACCCGGCAGCAGCTAAAACCATGATCGACCAGCAGGGATTCAGCCGCCTCTATACGGGCCAGGCGATCGACCGTGATGTCAGTCCCGTGAGGGATACGGGTAGCCAGGCAGGCGTTGGCAGGCTGGTTCCAGACCGGCAGTCCGGCCTCCCGGGCCAGTTCAACAATCTCCTGTTTGGTAAGACCCGCTTCCACCAGCGGCGATGAAATTCCCATTTCCCGGCCGGCCGCGACCCCGGGCCTGACCTCATCCAGGTCATCAAGGCAGAGACCATCGGCCAGGCTGTTCAAATTCAAGCCGGCCACCGCTTGCCACAGCTCCGCCCACAGGATCTTCTTACAGATATAGCAGCGGTTCCGGGTGTTGGCCGTAAACTCGGCCACCTCCAGCCGCCGCGTCGGCCATTCTACCTGCCTGGCACCGATTTGCGCCGCCACCATGGCCGCCGCCCGCCGTTCCCTGGCGGGATGCAGCGGTGACACGGATGTCAAGGCCACCACTTCATCGCCTACCGCTTCATATGCCGCCGCCAGCAGAAAAGCGCTGTCAACCCCGCCGGACAGAGCCACGGCCAGAGGGGCCTCTTTTTTTAAAATGGCCGCCAGGTGTTTTTTTTTATCGGTCACGTAATTCCTGATGATCGCGGATTGCTCGCCAGGCTGGCCGCATGCCAGCAATGGACAAGCGTCAAAAAGAACTTTACAAATACATCTGGTATTTTATATTATAATTTTTTTGTTTAAATAAAATGTATACCATGAGCCAACTTATATTTTCAAAGGAGTTTGACCGGTATGGGAAAAAAAAGTCTGTTTGAATCCACCTCAACACCCCCTAAAAAAGACCGCGAGTCTGCTGATCAAGAAAAGGGAACGGTTGAAAATCAAGACATTACCAGCCAACCAGGGGATGATTCCAAGACCCGGCCCGCGGCCGAAACTTCCAACGGGAAGCGGCCGGACACTCCTGAAAATGAGACTGCGGCCCCGGCGTCGCCTGCTGAAACGACCGAACCATCCGGCCAGACAGCCGCGGCCTCTTCGACCAGGCCTCGGCCATCCCAACCCGCTCAACCGGGCCGGACGGCGACATCGGCCAACCCACCGGCTGAAGACTTCTCTTCCCGGAAAGGATCTTCGGGCGATTCCGGTCAACCGGGCCAGGGAGACAATCTTTTAAAAACGGTTGTCGCCATTATCGGCGGACTGATGCTGCTGCTCTTTCTGGCCAGCCTGTTTCAAGCCAATAATTATTATATCAAGCAGGTCAACGGTTCGGTTGAGATATGGAAAGGCACCTTTACCCCCGCCGGCCAGGAACGTTTGATGATTCTGCACGGAACGAAATGGGACCGACCGGCCAAAGAAGTTTACTCTAAAAAGACGGTTTATACCTTTGCCGCCAGAACCTACCTGCAAAAAGCCCTGGACTTGTCCGGTGTATCCGGCCTCCCGGATTACAGCCGCATCGAATATTATCTGGAAGAGGCCCTGGAGCTGGTCACGGAAATCGACAACCGCCAGGCCGCGGACACCATCCGGCAGGTAATGACCTATCTTACTGAAGCCGCGATTCTGGACGCCAGCGGTGAACAAGAGGCTCTGGCGCTGGCCGGGAAAAGGCTGGACGCGATCCAGCAGAGTCTGTCCGGTCTTCTGGCTGAAACCGTGATCCTGAACGACCGGCCAGACGAAGTTGACGAAGACAAACAGTCCTGACCCGCGTATTTCATGAAGTCTTCCGGCTGAAAATATTATTACCGGAAAACAAGGACCGGGGCTTTATTCCCTCCGAACCTGGGAAAGGAATTGCCGCCGCGACAGCCAGCTCCTCAGGCAGCCTTGATCCATTTTTTAAGGCGGGGCACGGTCTTTTCACGCCATTGATCCGACAAGCGCAGAGTCACAAACCTAAGATAGGTATAGTGAATAAAAGAGAGCAGCAGCTCGTACTGCTCCATCCTGGTCAGCAATGATGCTTCCAGGGAATCGTCCTGACTGTCTCTGGCCTGACTACCGCCGGTGCCGGATCCGGCGGCTGTTTCCGGGGCCGCCCCCCCCTCTTCCGAAGCGTCTTTTTCCGGCACTTTCAGTCCGGACACATCCAGGCTTTCGCCCTTGATATCGAAAATCCAGAGCTGATCGTTAAACCGGAAATAGAGGTTCATTTCCGTAACCACGGCGCCTTTTTTAACCGACAGCCGCCCCTCCTCCAGTTCGGATTCACTGCCCTTGATGGTGATGGTTTCAACGGCTTCCCGGCGATTATTTTCCAGCACAATGCGGTTACCGATGCGCAACAGGACCGGCCGGCCCTGCTCGTCCTTCAGGTCGTCCGCGTCCTGCTCGATCATGAACCACAACCAGGTCAGAAATTCATGACCCAGAAACTTATAACGGTTATAAGCGACAGATACGTCAAGCATGATTACTCCATAAAATTGGTGGGGGCGCAGGTAAACAACCGGTCCTTGTCCTGGTCGGACAGACCGGCTTCAAGCGCCGCGATAGTATAAGGAAAAAGACGAATCAACCGTAATGAAAAGGTTTTAAAAAACAGGGTTTCCAGTTCTTCGTTGGCGTTTTTCATATTGGAGAAAAACCACAGCCGGCCGGCCTCATAATCCCAGGCCAGATCATAAGCCCTGGGAGTGGCCGGAATCCGCAGGGCCAGCTCATGCAGCACTTTTTCCCGGATCTGCTGCTTTTCGTTTTTGGAAAGAGTTGCCTGGCCTTTTTGGGCCAGCCGCCTGGCAGCCTGCTGATCGCAATATTTTTTAATGACCTTGGCGGGGATGGCCTTCTTGTCGATTCTAAGGGTAAAAGCCATTAAGGCCCCGAACTGAATGGAAGATCCATCGAGATCGGCGGCAAATGGTTTTTCAAACGATGACCAGCCGACCGCTTTTTCAGCGGGCTGATCATCGATATGGGCGACCAGATTTTTTTTCAAGCGCTGGTGAACGGTTTCGGCGACCGGCGCCGGCAACCCTCCTTCCACCCGGTAACAGGTTATCGATGTTCTTGTGGTAAGTAGTCCCATTATTATAATCCTCAGTTGTCTGTTAACCCGGATATTTCATGAAATTTTTTGAAAAACATTACTTTGTTTCATTATTTCATCTTCTTATATTGCATTTAGCAGTCATTTCAAAATTACAAATTGTCATTTTAGATTTGCGGAATAAAATCATTTTTATATCAAAAAATTTCACCCTGCGGGCGAGTCACCTTGAACGCATCTGCGGCGTTGGCCGATATTCGCGGTAGATTACTACAGCTTCATATCGTCCGCCTTGCAGCTGCGCTCAAATCGACTCGTGAAATATCCGGGTTAAACCTGACTATTGTGCATCCGCGGCATGATACAGGCGAACGCCGTCCATCTCAATGATAAATCCCAGCCACCCCTTGGCAGGGCTTGATATTTTCATAAAATTGCTTTTTTTCCGAATCTTTTTT
>JAWOCW010000383.1:0-4958 GCA_046483615.1 Desulfosudaceae bacterium | reverse complement strand
TCCGAGACAACTGTGGCATCGCCCTCATACAGTACTACAAGCACTCCTGTTCTCACAAAAACCGCGCCATACTACCCAGCAGGGCAAGAGGCATCAGCAGACCTTTTTGTCGAAACAAATAGAAGCTGTGTTGGGCAGGCGGTTACGCCCCAAAACCGGGAAGAAAACCCAAGCCGGCGGAAAATGAGTATACTGGCACCGGAATTCGGCACCGGAATTCATGATACCAGGGTATCATGATTTTCATGGCATTTTGACACGGCGGTTGCAAAAAAAACCGATCTTTTTTATGCAGGCGGCCGGGAAATGTGGTATTTTAAAGGCATATTATTATCAAAGGAGAACGGCTAATGAAAATCATGGTTTGTTACGACGGGGGCGAAGGCTCGCAGTGGGCGTTGGCATTGGCGATTCAGCACGTCAAGGTCTTTGATGCCGAACTTTACCTGGTGGCCTCCCTGGAAAAGGGGACCGATGCCGAGCAGGCGCTTATCGATCATCTGCAAAACGAACTGGGCAAGGCCAAGGAGAAACTGGAGCAACAAGGTCTGGCCTGCGCCACCCACCTTCTGGTGCGCGGGCTTACCCCGGGCGAAGACATGGTGGCCTATGCCGAAGAGAACGAAATCGACCAGGTCGTCATCGGTGTCCGCAGAAAGTCCAAGATGGGCAAACTCATTTTCGGCTCAACCGCTCAATACCTGATTCTCAAGGCCCCCTGTCCCGTGCTCACGATAAACCACCGGCCTTCCTGAAAGGGCAGAAGGGGGGCGCCCTTTATATTTTTAGATTGTTAGAACAGGAAACTTGAGGCAGAACCGTGAATTTAGATGCCAACCATGTGGGCACACAACTCAAAAATTATCAAACCGGGATCACCTGGCGGCAGACCACCAATTATGCGGCCGCGGTCCAGGACAATAACCCGAAATATTTTGATGACAGGCAAGAAGCGGGCCTTGTCTCTCATCCCATGTTCCCGGTATCAGTCACCTGGCCTGTTTTAAGCCGATTGGACGACTTTGTTGAGTCCAAAGATTTCCCCAAAGAAATCCTGCTGACCCTGGTACACTACTCTGAACACCTGATTCTCCATCGTCTGATCCTGCCCGGAGATAAGCTGACGATTTCCGGAACCTTAAAGGCCTTATTGCCGCACCGCGCCGGGACCCATGCCATTGTCTGCCTGGAGGCGGAAGACGATAACAAGGCCCCCGTCTTCACAGAATACATTGGCGCCATGTTGCGGGGCGTGGACTGCGGCCAGGGAGGCCAGGTAGGCGAAATCCCCTTGGTTCCGGAAAATGAGACCGGGTCGGAAGTCTCTTGGATATCTACCATTCATATTGATCCCACCTGTTCCTATGTTTATGACGGGTGCAGCAATATTGAATTTCCGATTCACACCTCCCCGAAATTCGCCCGGATGGTGGGGCTGCCGGGAATTATTTTGCAGGGAACGGCCACCCTGGCGTACGCCGTCCGTGAAATGGTCGACCATGAAGCCGATAAGAATCCGGCCCGGATTTCCGAGATCGCCGGCCGGTTTTCCGGAATGGTGAAGCCCGGAACCGATATTAAAGTGTGCTGTACGGGAAAAAAAGTATCTCAAGATCATACTGATATTTTCTTTGAGGTCCGAAACAGTGATCAAACAAAGGCTATTCGGGGCGGATATGTAAAAATGCGAAACGAAGATTAAATATGATGGTCGCGAGGCGCGTCTGATGGTGATCCTGATACCGTGAAATCTCCGGGTTAGCCCGGATATTTCACGAGTCGATTTGGACGTAGCTGCAAGGCGGCCGATATGAAGCTGTAGTAATCTACCGCGAATATCGGCCAACGCCGCAGATGCGTCCAAGGCGACTCGCCCGAAGGGTGAATTTTTTCGACATGTAATTGGTTAAAATTCCATAAACAGCCAATGACAATTTGTATTTTGAAAAAGAGCCAGAAATTATCAATAACAATTTGAAGTTTATTGGTTAAGCAACTATAGTCGAAAAAATTCATGAAATATCCGGGTTAGATCAGGCGGTTGAGGTATCATTTTCCGTTTCACCGCGAACGATGGCGAACTCTATGGTGTCGTCAGCGGCGGTTGCTTTGACGGTGCTGTTTTCCGGAATGTTCCCCTTTAATATTTCCATGGCCAGCGGGTTTTCCAGGTATTTCTGAATGGCCCGTTTCAGCGGCCGGGCGCCGTAAACCGGGTCGTACCCCCGGTTGGCCAGGAAGACCCGGGCCTCGTCCGAGAGAATCAGCTCGATACTCCGGTCGGCGGTTCGCTGGCTGAGGCGATCAACCTGGATGTCCACGATCTTGGCGATCTGATCCCGGTCCAGGTTGTGGAAGATGATGGTTTCATCAACCCGGTTGAGAAATTCCGGACGGAAGTTTTTCCGCAGCACGTCGGTCAATTGTTCCTTGATGGTTTCCGGGTCTCCGCCGGACATCTCCTGAATCATCTGGCTGCCGATATTGGAGGTCATGATAATAATGGTGTTTTTAAAATCCACCGTGCGGCCGTGACCGTCGGTCATGCGGCCGTCGTCCAGCACCTGCAGCAGAATGTTAAAGACGTCCGGATGGGCCTTTTCGATTTCGTCGAACAGAATTACCGAATAGGGCCGGCGGCGGACGCTTTCGGTCAGGTAGCCGCCTTCATCATAGCCGACGTATCCCGGCGGCGCCCCGATCAGCCGGGCCACGGAATGTTTTTCCATGTACTCGGACATGTCCACCCGGATGATCTGCTCGGTGTCGAACAGAAATTCCGCCAGGGATTTGGCCAGTTCGGTTTTGCCCACCCCGGTCGGGCCCAGAAAGATAAAGGAGCCGATGGGCCGGTGGGGGTCCTGCAAGCCGGAGCGGGATCGCCGGACAGCGTCTGACACGGCCGCCACCGCCTCTTTCTGGCCAACCACCCGCTCGGCCAGGCGCTCTTCCATGTGGACCAGTTTTTCCCGTTCGCCTTCCAGCATCTTGCTGACGGGGATGTTGGTCCAGCGGGAGACCACTTCGGCGATGTCTTCGGCGTCCACTTCCTCCTTGAGCATCTTGCGGTCCTGCTGAAATTCGGCCAGCTCTTTTTCGGTATCTTCCAGTTGCTGTTTTAATTCGGCGGTTTTGCCGTAGCGCAGCTCGGCCACCCTGGCGTAGTCGCCCTGGCGTTCGGCCTGCTGCTGCTGGATGCCGATATCGTCCAGTTCCTTTTTAATGCCCCGGATGGTCTGGATGAGGCTTTTTTCCCGGTCCCAGTGGGCCTTCATGGCGCCCAGGGTCTCTTTCTGCTCGGCGATCTCCTTTTCCAGGGATTGCAGCCGCTCTCTGGCCTCCTTGTCCTTTTCTTTTTTCAGGGCTTCCCGCTCGATTTCCAGCTGGGTGACCTTGCGCTGAATTTCATCGATTTCCACCGGCATGCTGTCGATTTCGATGCGCATGCGGGAGGCGCATTCGTCCATCAGGTCAATGGCCTTGTCCGGCAGAAAACGGTCGGTAATATAGCGGTCGGACAGGGTGGCCGCGGCTACCAGGGCGCTGTCCCGGATTTTGACGCCGTGGTGTACCTCGTATTTTTCCTTTAAGCCGCGCAGAATGGAGATGGTGTCGGGCACGGTCGGTTCGCTGGTAAAGACCGGCTGGAACCGGCGTTCCAGAGCGGCGTCTTTTTCGATGTACTTGCGGTATTCGTTCAGGGTGGTCGCCCCGATACAGCGCAGGGCGCCCCGGGCCAGGGCCGGCTTGAGCATGTTGGAAGCGTCCATGGAGCCTTCGCTGGCCCCGGCGCCGACCAGGGTGTGCAGCTCGTCGATGAACATGATGACTTCGCCCTCGGCCCGTTCCACTTCTTTTAAAACGGCCTTGAGCCGGTCTTCAAACTCACCCCGGTATTTGGCCCCGGCGATCAGGGAGGCCATGTCCAGGGCCACCAGGCGTTTGTCCTTGAGCCCTTCGGAGACGTCGCCTTCCACGATCCGCTGGGCCAGTCCTTCCACGATGGCGGTTTTGCCCACTCCGGGTTCGCCGATGAGAACGGGGTTGTTCTTGGTTCGCCGGGACAGAACCTGGACGACCCGGCGAACCTCTTCGTCCCGGCCGATGACCGGGTCCAGTTTACCCCGGCGGGCCAGCTCGGTCAGGTTGCGGCTGTACTTTTCCAGGGCCTGATATTTTTCTTCAGGATTCTGATCGGTTACCTGTTGATTGCCGCGGAATTCCAGCAGGGTCCGCAGAACCGTGTCCCGGGTAATGCCGTGTTTTTTCAGAATTTCGGCGGCTTTCCCCTTTTTCTCGTCAACGATGGCCAGAAAAATATGATCCACGCTGACATACTGGTCCTTCATGGAGGCGCTCTGGGAAAAAGCCGCGTCCAGCACGGATTTGGTCCGCCGGGATATGTAGACGTCAACGGCGCCGCCGCTGACGCTGGGAATTTTGTCCAGCTCCGCCGCCAGTTCACTGCTGATGGCGGCCGGCGACACCCCCAGTTTTTCCAGCAAAGCGTTGATCATGCCTTCGGCGTCGCCCAGCATGGCCGCCAGCATATGCTCCGGCTCGATCTCCTGGTGACCGCGCCCGGAAGCGTCAGACTGGGCCGCCTGGAGCAGTTCCTGTGATTTGATGGTCAATTTATCCAGTTGCATAATTGTTTCCTCCGCGTTGCTATATTTTTACACGGGCCAAGCCGGGCCCCGTGTTATGAACTTAATATAAGGACGAAAGAGACAAATTCAATAATCTGAAGATTTTTTTAATATAACCGGAGGGATGGGGGGGGCGGAGATTTCATGAAATATCCGGGCAGCCCGGATATTTCACGAGTCGATTTGAGCGCGGCTGCAAGGAGCAGGACACGAAGCTGTAGTCAATCTAACGCGAGTGTCCTGCAACAAAGCAGCCGCGCTTAAGGCGACTCGCCCGCAGGGTGAAATTTTTTAATATAAAAATGATTT
>JAWOCW010000337.1:0-8008 GCA_046483615.1 Desulfosudaceae bacterium | reverse complement strand
CATTTTTGAAGTCGTAAAAGGTCTGAAAATGCGGGATGTCACCGGCGGACGCACGCGACCGCCTGAATGGATACAGGAAATCCGGTAAAGAGCACGGGCATGTTTTTTTTATTTTTAATTCTGGCCTATGGCCTTGGCTCGATCAATTTTTCCATCCTTTTTTTCAAGCTCATGGGAAAAGAAGATCCGAGAACCGCCTTCAGCGGCAACCCCGGCGTTACCAACGTATACCGCCAGGCGGGATGGCCGACGGCGGCACTGGTGCTGTTGCTCGATACCGGCCGATCGGCGGCACTGTCGGCGGTGGCGCTCATTTTTCTGGCGCCTCCCGAAGTCGTCTGGTCGGGGCTGGCGTTGCTTCTGGGGAACCGCTATCCCTGTTTTCATCAGTTCCGAGGCGGCAAGGGAGTGGCCAATTATTTAGGTTTTTCGGTCGTTATCGTACCCCTGGGCACCCTGGCCTCATGCCTGGCATGGTTTATGGCTTTCGGGCTTTTCCGCCGGCCTTTTATCGCCTCTTTTTTTATGGTGGCCGTGATTGCCGGAGCCACCATTCACAAGTGGAACGATTTTCCAGTGGCCATCGCCGGCGTAGTCGCCACCAGCGCTTTTATTGTTTACAACCACCGCGGCAACATAGCTGATTTTTTCAATTCAGGCCCGACCGGGCCAGGGCAATGATGTCTTGACTATCCAGCCTGTTTCATTTAATAATGGCTGGCTGATGCCCGGAAAAAAACAAATAATAGTAAAGGTTTCTTTGTTCTTAACAACAATAAGGTAAATCACATTATGACCCGCCAGGAATTGGAAAAAGAAATAAACAGAATATTTCAGGACCATTTTGAAATTGAGAATCCGGGACTTGATGACGACCTCCTGGAAATGCATGGTTTTGACAGCATTGATGCCATAGAATTGTTCATCGAACTTGAAAACATACTTCACGTCAATTTGGACCAGGAAACCAAAAAAGACGCCATGATGCACATCCGGACCATCAACCAGATTATCGATTTCGTGGAACAGATACTGTCCCGGCAATAAAACATCATTTTAAAGGAATCGTATCAACAATGGACAGAAGAGTTGTCATAACCTCCGAGGCCGCCATTACACCCATCGGCGCTTCAAAAGAGACCATTGTCGCGAATCTGATCGACGGCGTCTCCGGCGTCAAACCTCTGAGGGATGACGGATTTCTGGACGGGTATCTCCATTCCAGGATTTATGGTACCGTGGATTATCCCATCGAATATGATTTTGAACGGAAATACCGCAAAACCATGGGACCGGTTTCCTTTTACGCCTGTCAGGTGGTCAAAGAACTTCTGGCGAAAGCGGGCCTGAATCAGGATTTCATCTCCTCGGGACGGCTGGGAGTCGCCTTCGGATCAACGCACGGAAGCCCTTCGGTTCAACGCAGTATTTACAAATCTTTTCTTCAGAAAGACTCCTCTGGATCGGAAGTGACTTCTTCGGTGGCCTATTTACAATCCATGGTACACACCACCGCCGCCAATATCACCAAAATGTTTAATATTACCGGCCGGGTGATTTCGTCCTGCACGGCCTGCACGACCAGCAGCCAGTCGATCGGGTTCGGTTATGAAATGATCAAATTCGGCCTGCAGGATGCCATGATCTGTGGCGGAGCGGATGAATACGACACCACCACCGTGGCCGTGTTCGACAATCTTCTGGCCTGCTCCACGGCTTACAATGATACCCCTCACCTCTCTCCCCGGCCTTTCGACGTGGATCGCGACGGCCTGGTGGTAGGCGAAGGCGCGGGCGTGGTGCTTCTGGAGGAATACGAGTTTGCCAGAAAAAGGGGAGCCAATATTATCGGAGAAGTAATCGGGTTTTCGTGCAATAACAACGGCGGAGATATGATACTGCCCAATCTGGAAGGAATTACCGGAACGATTCGCCTGGGCCTTGAAAGTGCCGGCATCGGTCCTGAAGAAGTGGATTTTGTCAGCGCCCATGCCACGGCCACGAAAATGGGAGATGTCATTGAAGCCCAGGCCATTGAAAAAGTATACGGCGATCGCGTCCGGGTAACCGGACTTAAAAGCTATATGGGTCATACCATGGCTTCCTGCGGAGCGATTGAAACGATTCTTACCCTGTATATGATGGAAAAGGGATTTATCGCGCCCACCCTCAACCTGGATAGCGTCGATCCGAGATGCGCGGGCATCAACCACGTAACGAGTCTTGAAGAGATTCCTGTTCGAACCGCGTCCGTACAGAATTTTGCCTTCGGCGGCGTCAATACCAATCTCATCCTGGCGTCGCCCGGCCCCACCTCATGAAGCTTTGTACGCCATACCTCAAGCCTTTCGTCGACCTGGTGGTCACCTTTGCTTTATGGATCTATTTCACCCTGGGGTTTGTCGTCTTCTTTTTCCCGGCTTACCTGGCCGCCTTTCTTTTTGCCGGAGACCGCCGGGTCGCTTTTCAGAAATTGAATCATTATTTTATAAGGGGATTCTTCCGGCTGCTGCGCCTCATCGTTCCCGGTCTTACCATAGAAACAGACCGGCAGATCTCTGATCTTCGCTCCTGCGTCATTGTATCCAACCACCGCTCTTACCTTGACCCGCTGATTCTTATCGCGGCCCTGAAAAAACACAGCACCATTGTTAAAAGCACTTTTTTTCATACCCCCATATTCCGAACGGTTATAAAAACCGCCGGCTATATTCCATCCCGGGGCGACGGCAAGCTGGCCACGCTGCTGTGGCAGCGGATTGAACGGATGCAGACCTACCTGGCGGAAGGCGGGGTTCTGTTCGTTTTTCCCGAAGGTACGCGCAGTCGCAGCGGCCGGCTCAACCCCTTCAACCCGGGGGCCTTTAAAATTGCCAGGCGCTGCCAGGCCCCCATAGAAGTTCTTTGTATTACCAATACGGATAAACTGTTTACGCCCGGAAAGTTTCTGTTTAATACGTGTGTTGAAAACAGGATTGAGGTGCGACGGCTTCAACGCGTCTCCGCGGATGAGGTAAGTCGCCTGTCGATCGAAGAATTGATGGAAGCGGTCCGGGAAATAATGGAAAACGGCCCCGCTCCGGGGCTGGACAACAAAACGCCCGCGGAACCGTCCGGCCGCTATTGAATGGTCCTTCTGAGCAGCGCGTTTTTCAAGCTTCTTTGAACCATATCAGCGCACTCAGACAGGCTGACCCGCGGCCATTTGATCAGCCCTTCGGTCAATGAAACAGGACGGCGGTCATCGACCCGCCAGTCGGAAAATGACCGCGGCTTGTATACTTCCGGCGCCCGCAGCAGAAACCCCGGATCAAAAAGCTCTCTTTTGCCGCAGATATCAACCTTAAGCGGCATCCCGATTCTTTCTTTTAACTCGCTCAGGGAGTTTTCAGAAGGAGCTTTTTTTCTGTTATGGGTTTCGATCCTGATGTTGAGTCTTTTTTTGGTTACGATGATAAAATACACGGCACTGTTGAACTGCGCGGAAAAATCCAGCACCGCCTGTTCCAGGTCGTAAAAAAAGACTTTCCGGCCGGCAAATTCGATGTTGTCTTCCTTCCTGCCGAGCACCTGAATGACCGGTTCACTGCCGCCGCAGGGACATTCGCGGTCGATCATGCGGCAGTAATCGTTGGTAAGATAACGAATCAGGGGCGCGCCCTGCCGGTAATAGGATGTCAGCACCAGCACCCCCGTCTGTCCTTTTTCGACCGGCTGCCAGTTGTCCGGATTCAGGATTTCAATAATATGCGCGTCATGATGAACATGCAGATTCCCGGCGGTACATGATGATGCCACCCCGCCTCCCTCGGTTGAACCGTACACGGATGACAGGGATACGTTCCATCTCTCTTCAATATAATTTTTTAAGGCCGGGGTGACGATTCTTCCCGAGGTGAGAATATACTTGAGGGATTTGAAATCTTTTTTTATGTCATAGCCGCATTTGTCGGCGATCATCTCCAGCATTACCATTTCCGTGGGGAAACAGCCGATTGCCTCGACCTTTATTCTGCGGATAATTTCAAGAACCCGGGGGTAAGGCATATTCCAGCTCAAATAACCCGCCGGCAATACCGCGCCGCCGTCGCGGCTGCATTTCACTTCCAGAATAAAAGGCGGTACGGCGAATGAATAGGGGAACCGGTTCAAGACGTGCATGCCGGGCCGGATAGATTCCGTCCAGCGGCTGGTCATATCGGCTTCGCGCTCGTAATCCTCTTTAGTATACCAGCTGGATATGGGTTTTCCGGTTGTTCCGAAAGATTCATGATAATGCCAGATCCTGGATTTCGGTACCGCCAGCGTATCTTCGGGATTACAGCCGCGCAGATCCGCCTTGGTTGTCAGCGGCAGGCTGAAAAAATCCTCCCAGGAATTCAAGGGCAGGTCCTTCAACTTTTTCGCATACAGACCATGCTGGCTGACGCGGTGAACAACATCTTTGATCAAGTCAAATTCGGGAAGCAATCCATCGGCTGTTCTTTGCAAAGCGTCATCAGTGTCCAATTTCTTCAGCATTGATTATCTTGAAAATATTTCCTGTTGTTTTAATCGGCGGGGTCCGGTCAATCCCAATCCATCATCCATGGGAAAGACGACAAAATAAAAATTTTTGCCCTGCCTGTTAGTAACACAACAAAAATTGCGTTTGCAAGGCATAAATAACAGACATAAATATCGCGGGAGGCGGCGAAATAACCGCGGGGGAGTTGTTGGGCGGAACAGGGGGACAAGGCAAATTACTGTTTAAGGGGCCTGCCAAAGGCCTGGTGAATCAGGTCCCTTCTTCTGGGCCGGTAGCTTTTGTCCGCTTTTTCTTTTCGCAGGACAGTCTGGAAGAGTTTCGACATGCGGACCTGCTGGGATTCTTCCCGGTAAAACGTGTCCCAGGCATAAAACAGCAGCTCCTGCAGACGCTCCGGCGCCATCTGTTGCGGCTGATAGACTACCTTGTCCGCCGTATAATCATTCCAGTCATACGAAAAGATTCTTTTTTCCGCATGAAGCTTTTTAAAGGCGGGCGTATGAGGAAAGGGCGTTAAAACGGTGAATTCAGCCAGGTCCAGTTCGATTTCCAGCAAGAAATCAATCAACTCTTTTATAAAATCCTCGGTATGCGAATCCAGGCCGAGCAGTATGGTGCCTTCCACCGCGATGCCATGATCGTGGTAGCGCCGGACGCGCTCTTTTATATAATCCGAGGTATCAAAGACGGCCTGATAAACATACCAGGCGCCGGCCTGCGCGGCCAGGTCCAGTACTTCCGGCTGATCCTCAATGGGATGGCAGCACCATTTCTTCTTCAATGGAATCATTTCCCGGAAAAGATCTTTTTCCCAACGGGTGTCCTGCGCCAGGGAGTTGTCCACCAGGAACAGCCGGTTGTTATCGATGGCGGCCATTTCCTCGATCACCTTGTCAATCGGGCGGGGACGGAATTTACGGCCGCCCAGATACGCCACGGCGCAGGGATAGCAGTTGAAACGGCAGCCGCGGGAGGCGTGAACCAGGTCCACCATCTGGATGCCCTTGTAATTGTAAAGCTGCCTTTTAAGAATATCTCTGCGGGCCGTCCCCACCAGTTCGATGGGAGGATGGTCGGATAAATAGTCGTAAACTTTCCGAAGACGATTGTTCCTGAAGTCATCGAACACCTCTTCCAGGTGACCCTCTGATTCCCCCAGGAAAACGGCATCAGCGTGCCGGCTTGTTTCTTCCGCGTGCAGCATGGTGGCAATGCCCCCAAAAATCACCGTAACCCCTTTTTGACGGTATGTATCGGCGATTTCCCAGCCCCGCTTTACCTGACTTGTCAGCATCATGGAAATACCGACCATATCGGTCGGCCGGCTGAAGTCGATCTCCTCCAGATTTTCATCGATAAATTCAACCTCAACGTCGGCCGGCAGGGAAGCGGCCATTACGACCGGACCGTGGGGCGGCAGATGAAATTCCGTCTGGCGGGCCAACTTCGGCCATCGGGGATAAATAAGCGTAAACTGCATGAAACACCTTGCGGGGGAGGCTTTAGTTTTTCGGAGCGGTCGATTCCGAACGGTTTTCCTGAATATAAGCGGTAAGAGTTTCTACGGAAGCAAAAACCTTTTCGCCCAGCTCCTTGTTGTCTATAACGATACCATAATCCTGCTCGATCATCATCACCAGCTCGAGAATATCGATTGAATCAATCCCCAGACCCTCGCCGACAAGAGGTGCTTTCTCGTCGATATCTTCCGGGGCTATATCTTCCAGATAGAGGGTATCGATGATTTTTACCTTGATCTCTTCTATGAACTCCTGCATGAAAATTACCCTTGTCAATTCAATATATTTATTTTATAAAAGGCGAAATTACCATGCGATAAGAGGCAAGTCAATCTTCTTTCTAACCCGGATATTTCATGAATTTTTTCGAACATAGGTGGTTAATACACAAACTTCAATTAGTTATTAATGATTTCAGGTTCTTTTTCAAAATACAAATTGTAACTGGCTGTTTAAGGACTTTTCACCATTTAAGTGTCGAAAAAATTCACCCTTCGGGCGAGTCGCCTTGAGCGCACCTGCTTTGTTGCAGGACACTCGCAGTAGATTTACTACAGCTTCGTGCCCTGCGCCTTGCAGTTGCGCTCAAATCAACTCGTGAAATATCCGGGCTAACCCGGATATTTCACGAGTCGACTTGATATTTGAATTCTAGAGCAGGAAATGGGAAAAACTTTTTTTACCGTTGAAGATTTCGTCCTCCAGCGCGAACGCATGTTGCTCATCAATGCCATTGATCGGATTGACGAGCAGGGTGCCGTTGCCCGTTCAACCACGACAGAGTTGTGGCCTCTTTTTGAAAACGGTGGTATCAATCCGCTGGTCATCGTGGAGCTGGTGGCGCAGACATCCGGAATCAGCTTCCGGTGGGCAGAAATGCAAACCCACCCCGGTGAAAAAACAGAAGGAAGCGGTTTAATCGTGGGGCTCAAAAAGGCCATTTTTTCTGTTGACGCCATTCCCCTGGGAGCAACGGTTATCACTTGCTCGACAAGAGATTATACCTATATGAATTACGCCGAATACAGCGGCTTTTCAAAAATCGGGGAGGAAAAACTGGGCGAAGTTACCCTGCAGGTTTTAAGAACAGACTAAAAAAAAATATGAAAGGGGGCCATCCCATGGGAGAAAAACAGCCCTGGTTACCGGCGGGGGCCGTGGCATCGGACGGGCGATCTCGTTGGAACTGGCAAACCACGGCTATCATATAACCATCAATTATAAATCCGGTCGGGAAGCCGCTGCTGAAACACTCGAAATAATCCGGCAAAACGGCGGTGAGGGGAGCACGGTCGGCTTTGATGTAACCGATCCGGAGGCAAGCCGGCAAGCGCTTGACGAAATCACCGAAAACTTCGACATCGAAATTCTTGTCAATAATGCCGGCATCACCGCCGACGGCCTGTTTATCATGATGCCGCAGAAAGACTGGCAGTCGGTGATCGACACCTCCCTGGCAGGATTTTACAATGTAACCCGACCGGTCGTCAGAAAAATGCTTCGGAAAAAAAAGGGGGCGATTGTTTCCATATCTTCGGTTTCCGGGATTGTGGGCAACCGCGGACAAGTAAATTATTCCGCGGCCAAGGCCGGCATAATAGGCGCCAGCCGGGCGCTGGCCTCCGAGGTGGCGCGACTGGGGATAAGGGTCAACGTGGTGGCCCCGGGACTGATTGAAACGGAAATGATTAAGGACGCGCCGGTGGATGAGATTAAAAAGATTATTCCCATGGCCCGGGTCGGCCGACCCGAAGAAGTCGCCAGAGTGGTCCGCTTTCTCTGCTCCGGGGACGCTTCTTATATTACCGGAGAGGTTATTTCGGTTAACGGCGGCATGGCCTGACCCGGATAAGACAAACAATGAAACCAAAAGGAGGGGAAAAATGAAAAAGATCATGTATGCCTACGCGATTTTAATGGTTTTTTTGCCTCTGCTGGCGTGCAGCACGGCCTTGACCAA
>JAWOCW010000326.1:0-5436 GCA_046483615.1 Desulfosudaceae bacterium | reverse complement strand
AGTGACGATTCCCTGCAATTCTCCCGGGAGATTAACTCCCGTTATCATATCCAGGATTTTCTGGTTATCGCCTATACCCCGCAGCAGGACCTGCTCTCGGATGAGACCCTGGATGATATAGCCGTCTTGAAAAAGAAATTAGAAGCCCTGGATCCGGTCGAGTCGGTTACCACCCTGCTGGACGTCCCCCTGCTGGAAAGTCCGCCGATACCGGTCAAGGATCTGGCCGGCAGCCTGCCCACTCTTGGTTCTCCCGGAGTTGACCTTGACCTGGCCCGCGAGGAACTTCGCACCAGCCCCATCTACAGCGAGCTGCTGGTCAGCCAGGACCTGACCACCACGGCTATCCAGATAAATATAGAAATAGACAAGCATTACCGGCAGATCGTGGCCGAGCGCGATCGCCTGGTTGAAAAGTCCCGGCAAAGCGGGCTTGCCTCGGCGGAAGCCGCCAGGCTGGACAGACTGGAACGGGAAATTCTGGCGCAACGAGAGGCCTTAAAGCAGCGGAACCGGCAAATGATTTCCGATATCCGCGACATCATGCAGGAGCATGAAGATCAGGCCGACCTGTTTCTGGGCGGCATTACCATGATCGCCAATGATTTGATCCGGTTTATCAAAAATGATCTGAAGGTTTTCGGCCTGGGGGTCTTTTGTCTTCTGGTGGTGATGCTGGGTCTGATTTTCAGGCGTTTCCGGTGGATTGCCATACCCATGACCTGCTGTGGCCTGGCCGCCCTGGTCATGATCGGGCTGCTGGGATTGTTCGGCTGGAAGGTGACCGTTATCTCGTCCAATTTTATTTCCTTGCAGCTAATCATCACCATGGCCATCTCTATCCACCTGGTAGTGCGTTATCGGGAACTGCTGGCCGATAATCCGGATCGCGATCACCGGGAGCTGGTCATCGAAACCATGCAGCTGAAGCTGGTGCCCTGCCTGTACGCCGGCCTGACCACCATGGCCGGGTTTGGCTCCCTGCTGCTGAGCGATATCAAACCGGTTATTACTTTTGGCTGGATGATGGTAGCCGGCATTGTTGTTTCGCTGCTGCTGACCTTTTTGGTGTTCCCGGTCCTGCTGGCCCTGCTGCCCAAGACGGAACCGCCTTCGACCGGTGGCGGCGGCCGCTGGACCACTCAGACGCTGGCCCGACTGACGGAGTCCCACGGCGGCCCGATTGTTGTTTTAAGCGCGGTGGTGCTGATCGTCAGCGTGGTCGGAATTACCCGCCTGACGGTTGAGAATGCTTTTGTTAATTATTTCAAGGAGTCCACGGAAATATACCAGGGCTTGTCGGTTATTGACCGCAAGCTGGGCGGCACCACTCCTTTTGATGTGTTGATTGATTTTTCCGGCTCGCCTGAACCGGCGGCTTCCTCTCCGCAGGAACCCGGACAGGACAATGAGTTTGACATGTTTGACGAGTTTGAAGAAGAAGATGAAGGTGAAAACGAGGAGCAATACTGGTTCACCCCGCATAAGATGGAAAAAATCATGGCCGTCCACGACTACCTGGACGGGTTGCCGGCCACCGGCAAGGTGCTCTCCCTGGGAACCATGCTGAAGACGGCCCGGCGTCTTAACAACGGCCGGCCGCTGGACAGTTTTGAGCTGCCCCTGATTTATAATGAACTGCCGGAAAAATACCGGCGGCTGCTGGTGGAACCATATGTTTCAGTGGAACATAACCAGGCCCGGTTGTCCGTGCGGGTGATTGATACCACTGAATCGCTGCGGCGGGATCAGTTGATTGAGCAGATTTACCATGATCTGACCACCCGGCTGGGGTACGACCGTGACAACGTCCGGCTGACCGGTATGCTGATTTTATACAACAACGTGCTGCAGCAGTTGTTCGATTCCCAGATAAAGACCCTGGGCGTTGTTCTGGCGGCCCTGATGGTCATGTTTCTGGTGCTGTTCCGGTCGGTCAAGGTAGCCGTCATTGCCGTGTTTCCCAACCTGCTTTCCATTGCGGTGGTGCTGGGCATGATCGGTTGGCTCGGGATTCCGCTGGACATGATGACCATTACCATCGCGGCCATCAGCGTGGGCATCGCCGTGGATGACACCATTCATTATATTCACCGGTTTAAAAAGGAATTCCTGGCCGATCGCAGCTACTTGCGGGCCATGCGCCGTTCCCATGACAGCATTGGTTACGCCATGTATTATACCTCGGTGACTATTATCATGGGATTTTCCATTCTGGCGCTGTCTAACTTTATTCCCACCATTGTTTTCGGTTTGCTGACCGGTCTGGCCATGCTGATCGCCTTGCTGGCCTCTTTGACTCTGCTGCCGCAATTGATGGTGATGATCAAGCCGTTCGGGGCGGAAGACGCGGCCGGTTCCGGTTGATCGGCATATCACGGCCGGAGATTGTCGCGTGATGAGATAGTTCCGGGGGTAGGGAGGATCAGTCGGCTGATTCCTGCTGTTCTTGTTGGGTTTGTTTGAAAGTTTCTTCATCCATGCGGGAAAGCCCTTCCATTAACAGCCACATGAACTGGCCGATTTCACGGCTGCCTTCTTCTTCCGGTGACAGGCCGGGCACGAATTTAAAACGTCCCGCTTTTTCTTTAAGGACGGCCCAGAAAGCTTCCCGGCCCTGAAGATCGCCGAATTTGGCCCGGACGGGTTCGCCTTCCTTGAAAGTGATGGTGGCTGTTTCATGGGGCAATTGAAAGGTCAGCACGCCGGTTTTACGGTTCATGTTAAAGGTCTGCAGCAGTTCCGAAGGCGGCATTTCCACGAGATTCCCGGTCATGCCTGATTCCAGCTCGTCTGAGCGGGCAATATTGGTTTTAGCCAGGCGTTTGGACAAAAGAGAGGCAAAATACATTTGTAACGAGGGGAATTTGCGAAGCAGCCTTCGAAAATTCCGGCTGTTCATATAGATAACCTTGGTCTGTTCCACCGCCTTGATGGTCGCTCCGGCCGCCTCGCCGCTGATCAGGCTCATTTCGCCCAGGATTTCTCCCCGGCCCAGGAAGGCGATGTTGACTTCATGGTTGCCGACAACTTCCACCATGCCGGACAGGATGACATACAGGTTTTTTCCGGCTTCTCCCTTTTTAATGATGGTGTCTCCGGCGGCGTACATTCTGTGACGAATAAAGGGAACCAGGTATTTCAGTTCATGCCTTTTGAGGTTTTTAAAGAAGGAAAAATTGCTCAGCAGCCGGGCGATATTGTCCTTGGCGTTTTCATTGGGGTCATCATTTTCAAAGACATATTCCGAGTTTTTTTCACAATACAGCTTGATCCGGCCGGCGCAGCCGCCGCATGAAAAAGTCCCGGATATCTCATTGCCTGGAAAGGCGTCTTCATGATCCCGAAGATGTTTTTTGATATCGTCGGCCAGAATGGTGCAAAAGGGCTTGCCGGATGGCAGATGCAAGGCGTTGGAGGAAAATTTGAACTGGTCATCTTTTTCATAAAAGGGGCAATCATTTTCTTCAACAACCAGAAAAAATGCTTCCACCGTACTCATGGTTAACCTCTTTCTTCAAAATATTAAGGGGTGATGGCTTCGTAAAAAGTCCAATATCTTTGTTGCAGCGTTTTTCTCGGAATTTCACGTACTGCTAAGTACGCTGCATTCCTCGAAAAACTCTGCGCCTTGATCTTGAACTTTTTACTTTGCCATCCCAAAAATGACTTTTTACTAAGCCGTCAAGGGGTGATGGCTTGGTAAAATGCAGCAGCTCCGGTTTATCGATTCAGGACCAGAGGTCGGGTCTGGACCAGAGGTCGGGCTACCTGTCAGGATCGTCCTGGCTTGACGCCGTCACTGTCGTGGTAATGCCTCCCCGGGCGTAAAATGTTCCGGTGACTTCCATCCCTGCCGGAGCGATGGCTTTCATCAGGTCATCCAGGATTTTGTTTACCACATGTTCATAAAAAACACCCACATTTCTGTATTGCAACAGATAATATTTCAGAGATTTTAATTCCACAATATGTTTGTCCGGCCGGTAGCGAATAATTATTTTTCCGAAGTCCGGCAAGCCGGTCATGGGGCAGACTGAAGTGAACTCGGGCTGGCTGATCTCAACTTCGATACCGCGCCGGCCCTGGTATTGATAGGGCAGGGCTGATAATATCGCCGAATCAACCGTGTCAAGATCACGGACGGTGTAGGCAAGTCGCGGTGGTGCGTCGGTCATGGCTTATCTTCCTGGTCTTTTGCTTGACGCCTTTTAAGACGAAAACAGATGTCACCCGGATATCTCATGAAATATCCGGGGTAGGGTTTAAGCCGGGCAAACCCGGGCAGTCCTGAAACAGGCGTCCTGATTGTAAATTCTCACCCCTTTGATTCAGGTTATATAATATAATGATGGATATTACAAAATAAAACAAGTGGACCGCTTTCGGGTTGAAAAAATCATTCCGAATCAGCTATAATTTACAAGATGTGATGGATTTGTAAAAGCCCCTATCCCGGCTGTCGGTTTTCATGCCTGTTTTACCTCCCGGGTTTAAGCTGACCAGGAACTTTTTATCCGTTCGTCCCAGCAGGGTTTTTACCAAGCCCTTTCGATTATAAGACAGGTAGTCAAGATGGCAGTTATGGAGTTATTTGATGAAGAAAAAAAAAAGCCGGACCCGGGACAGCCTTAACATCCTCTGCCCCTGCGGCAGCGGATTGAAATTCAAGGCCTGTTGTCTGGCCAGAAACGACGGCGGGGCCTACCTGGAACAATTATACCGGGAAAAATATAATATCCGGGTGAAACACGAGGCGGATATCGAGGGCATCAGAAAAGCCGCCCGGCTGGCCCTGGCAACCCTTGACCTGGTCGAGGCGGCTCTTCGGCCCGGCATGACGACCAATGAAATCAATACCATGGTGCATGACTATACCATAAAAAACGGGGCTGTTCCGGCCCCGTTGAATTACCGGGGTTTTCCGAAAAGCGTCTGTGTTTCCATCAATGAAGTCATTTGTCACGGTATTCCATCAGAACGGATAATCGAGGATGGTGATATCGTTAATGTCGACGTGACGCCTGTTCTGGATGGATATTATGCCGACGTAAACAAGACCTTTTTTGTGGGATCGCCGAACAAGGACGCGCGAAAGATCGTCAATGTCACCCGGGGAGCTTTAAAGCGCGGTCTGGCCACGGTTCGCCCGGGCAGCACCATCGGAGACATCGGTCATGCCATTCAGAGTCACGTGGAACAGCGCGGATGTTCCGTGGTCAGGGAGTTTGTCGGCCACGGGGTCGGTTTTGATTTTCATGAACCGCCGCAGGTTCCTCATTATGGTCGTAAAGGCCAGGGGGTCGTTCTGATCCCCGGCATGGTTTTTACCATTGAGCCCATGGTAAACCTGGGTAAAAAAGAAGTGGAAATCCTGGATGATGACTGGACCGCCATAACCCGGGACAGGTCCTTGTCCGCCCAGTTTGAACAAAC
>JAWOCW010000231.1:0-4942 GCA_046483615.1 Desulfosudaceae bacterium | reverse complement strand
TTCGACCTGGCCGTGCAGGACCCAGTCGATCCAGGGTTGGAGAGGTTCAGGTACGTCCTCCCGCGGCAGAGGAGCGGCAGTGACGGAGACCGCGCCAACCAGCACCATCAGGACAAGCAGAATTGTGCGCATTGTTTTTCCTGTATGAAGTTAGCCCGAATATTTCATGAATTTTTCTGAACAGCATTCCTTTATTGCATTAAACAGGCATGACGGCTTCGTAAAAAGCTTCCAACCCCGCCGCGGCGGTATTTTTGCAGAAAGTAACTTGGAAGTTCCTTGGAAGTCCAATATCCCTTTTATGATATTCGGGTTGCGTTGCATCTCGCGTCATTTCGCGCGCCTTGATCTTGAACTTTTTACTTTGCCGTCCCAAATCGACTTTTTACGAGACCATCAATTTTACGATTATAATTTTTTGTTTTGATAAAGTGTATCTTTATTTTTCAGGAATTTAAATCATTTTCAGGTCTGAAGAAACGAAATAAAACAGTCTTTATCAAAATTTCATGAAATATCCGGGTCAGGTTAAATCAAAGGCGCCAGGTAACGGATTTTTTTCATGGGCGTCATGCCCAGCAGGGATTGGATGTGACGGGCGTCGCGAAAGCGTTTCTCCTGGCCGAAATCCTTCATGTAGCCGACCCCGCCCAGCACCTGGATGCCGTCGGTGGTCAGTTCCGAGGCCATGCCCGGCACCTGGATGGCAACCGCCCGGCTGCATGACTGCCAGCCTTTTTCTCGATCGTCCACGGCCTGGCAGGCGCGGGCCACGGCCATCTCGGCGTTTTTGGTCATGACCGCCATGTTGGCCAGGATCATCTGGATCTCCGTCCAGTGGATAATTTCCCGGCCCCCCTGGAACCGGCCCCGGCTGTATTCCAGGGCTTCCTTGAGGGATCCTTTCATGATGCCGGTGGACATGGCCGCGGCGGCCACGTGCATCTTGTCCGCCATGGCACTGAAATATTCCTCTCCCCGGCCTTCTTCCCCGATGAGCGTCCCCTTGGCCCCCTCCAGGAGAACGTCCACGGCGGGACAGGCATGCAGCCCCAGGCTGTGAACCGTTTCGCCGCGATGCAGCCCCTTCTGGTCGCTTTTAAGCAGAAACCAGGAAACCTTTTTCTGCCCGGAAAAGAACGCCGGAACGAGAAGGTGCCCGGCCAGGCCGCCCAGCACCACGTATTCCAGGGAACCGGACAGGGTGCAGGCCGGTCCCTTTTTATCCGCCCTGACGGTGGCGGGGACGTCCCCGGGATGGTTGCAGACCGGCCAGCCGATCAAATAGTCCGATGCTTCCGGGGCATCTGTAACGACGGCGGCCAGGGTTTCTTCGGCCCCGGCCGCCAGCATCAGTTCCTGGGCGGCGGTGTTGGTGAAGATAATACCGGCCAGGCTGGCGTCTTCCTGGCAGAGGGCGTCCAGCAGCAGGCACAGGGCGCTGACCCCCTGCCCGACGCCGTCCAGTGATTCCGGCAGGGTGGTGTGAAAGAAATCAGCTTCAAAAGCTTTGTCCAGAACCGGGCCGAAAAAATCACCGAAGGGGAATTTGTCATTTTCCTCCCTGTTCGGGGCCAGTTCCTTTTTGGCGAATTCCGCGACACTTTTGGCCAGAAGCTGCAATTCCTTATTTTTAGCGGCAATCATATGGGCTCCTTGGTTGTTGCGAACAGGTGGTTATTCGTCAAACACGGTTACCTGGGGTATGTCCCGGCCGATCAGGCATTTGAACAGGTTCAGCCGGTTCAACTGATTGGTGCCTTCGTATATCTGGAGCAGTTTGGCGTCTCGCAGAAATTTTTCAGCCCGCCGGTCGTGGCGCAGTCCGGCCTGGCCCATCATGTCCAGGGCCAGGTGGCAGTTGCGGATACCGGCGTCCGAAGCGGCGAATTTGGACAGGGAGGCCAGGCCGGAGCAGCGCTCCATCTCCTGGTCAGTCTGGCCGTCAGCCATCAGCCGTCGGAATACACGGGTGGCCAGGAGGGTCCCCAGGAAAGGCGAAATGATTTTATCGATAATGATGGCGGGCACGTATTTGAAATAGTAAAACAGAACCCGTTGCTGCAGGAGTTTGTAAAAACCATACAGGCCGTTGGCATAGTTGGCTTCCATGTATGTCAGCCGGCTGATGACCACGTTTTTATACATTTCCGCCAGCATGCACTGAGCCCATTCGTGGTTGATGAGGAGCTTGCCGTTGACTTCGGTTTCCGCGGCAAAGGCCAGGGCTTCTTCAAAGGCGCCCCTGGCGCCGCCGGTGGCAAAAGCGCCTACCCCGGCCCGGGTGGCGGAGACCACGAAATCGATGACCTGCTGGGTGGCGGCCGGGCGGGGGCGCCTGGGCGGGGAGGGACTGTGCCAGTCCAGGCAGACCAGGTCATCGGGGATAAAACAGCCTTTGAAGATCAGCTCGCTGGCCGGGCATCCCTTCTGGCCCAGCTTGTGCTCCATGCGGCCGAAGGAAAAACCGGGCGTGCCGGTTTTGACCGCCATCATGACCGTGTTTTCCGAGGGCTTGTCCAGGTCGGCATAGGCGATCAGCATGTGCCAGGTGGAGATATGGCCGTTGGAAATGAAAATTTTAGTGCCGTTGACCCGATAGCCGCCCTCCACTTTTTCGGCGAGGCAGGAGACATTGCCCCGGTCGACCAGGTCCACTTCCTCCACGTCGGTACCGGCCCCGGGTTCGGTGATGGCCAGGGAGACGAGGCAGGGCTTGCCCGTGGACTCGCCGGCGGCAACCTCCCGGCAGACGCGATCAACCAGGCGGACATTCCAGGGGGCGCAGAGGGTGGCCACGCCCAGGTAGTGAACCCCGATGAGGTTGGCCATGGCCAGGCAGGCCGAGCCGATTTCTTCGACGAAAACCGACATGCTCGGCATATTGTATCCCTGACCGCCGAAAGCGCGGGGGATCCACATGGTGTAAAAGCCCCACTCGTTAGCTTTGGACACGAATTCATAGGGAAGAAAGGTCGGATCCTGGTGCATTTTCAGGTCCAGCTCCCGGGTATAAGGACGGACCACCTGGTCGTTGAATTTCCGGGCCAGGGCGACCACCTTTCTGGTCTCCCGGACCAGGCCGGCCGGCAGTTTCGGAGCGGCGTTCAAACTGCAGAAAGTGTCGTCAAAAGCTGGCGCTCGCGAAAGCAATTTTTTGGCTTCCGATCGTGATAGCATATCAGGGGCCTCTCGATGGATGGGATTAATTTGTTTTTACGGAATCGCGATCCGGGTCGTTTTCCGGAGAGCGCTGTTTATTTCTCCTGGTCCTGGTCCCGGGCCTAGTCCTGGTCCCGGGCCTGAGCCTGGGCGTCAAAAGTGTCTTCGGTGACCCCTTCTTTTTCCAGGACCCCCTTGATAATCCGGTGGGAACTGGTCTTGGGAAAGCTGTCCACGATGCGAACATACCTGGGAATGGCGAACCTGGCCAGTTTGTCGGAAAGAAATTCAATCAATTCCCGAGGCTCCAGAGTTTTGCCGTCCACCAGCCGGACGGTGGCCATGATGTCATCTTCGGCCAGGTCAGAGGGAACGGCGTATACCGCCGCTTCTTCCACGGCGGGATGCTCCATGATGACCTGTTCCACTTCGTAGGCGGAAACGTTCTCACCGCCTTTGCGCATGGACTCGGTGTTGCGGCCGACAAAATAGAGGTACCCTTTTTTGTCCTGCTTGACCAGGTCGCCGGTATGCAGCCAGCCGTCGCCGGATTTTTTCCGGGTGGCGGCTTCGTTTTTGTAGTATTCCACCCGGCTGGATTCTTTTGAGGCCGCGAACAACAGTTCCCCCGGCACCCCCAGGGGCACCTCCCGGCCCTTGTCATCCACCAGCCGGTACTTCACCACTCGCGGAATTTTTCCCAGGGAACCGACCGGGGCGGTGCCGAAATTGAAGATGCCCTTGCCGCCGCCGTCGACGGCGCCGTAGGCTTCATAGAGCTTTACGCCGAAACGTTTTTCAAAGGGCCCCCACATTTCCGGGGGGCACCCGGACGAGGTCACAAAACGGACCTTGTTTTTCGAATCCTCGGGTTTTTCCGGCTGTTTCATGAGAATGGGGATGATCGAGCCGATGGTGTTGAAAACGGTGGCCTGGTAACGGCGGACATCCTCCCAGAAGCGGCTGGCCGAAAATTTGCGCGCCAGGGCCACGCTGGCTTTGACGCCCATGGCCATGGTGGTGGTCGCCAGCAGAGCGTTGCCGTGGCACAGGGCGTAAGGCGTATAATAGATATCGCTTTCCTTGAGCATCAGGTGGGCGGCCAGCGACATGATCTTGACGGAGGTGTTGTGGTAACGGTAGACCACTCCCTTGGGAGGGCCGGTTGTCCCGGAAGTGTACATGATCATGCAGATGTCCTCCGGGTCATGGCCGATACCGGGATTTGCGGCCGGGTATTCCGCGTAGGCCCGGCTCAGCCGGTCCCTGTCTTCGGGAACAGAAACACCCTCTGCTTCGGATTCGACGTCATTAACGATGATGGCGCGCAGTTTTTCGAATTTGTCAATGGCGGGCTGCAGGGTGTCCAGCAGCTCGGCATCCACCACCAGCAGGGAGATGTCGCTGTGATTGACGACGTAGGCCAGGCCGTCGCCCTTCAGCTCCGGGTTGATGGGCACGACGTACATGCCGATCTTCTGCGCCCCGAAAAAGATATCCAGAAAGCGGGGGGAGTTGCGCAGGAGCAGGCCGACCCCTTTTTTCTTCTCACCGCCCTGCGACAGCAGATAGTGGGCCATTTTATTGGCGTTGTCATCCATCTGCCGGTAGGTATAGACCTCATCCCGGTAATATAAAAAATTTTTGTCCGGTCTTTTGGCGGCGTTTCTTTCCAGCAGATCCGCCCAGGAGATATCCCGGGGCTGTTGGGAGAGGAATCCTTTCAAGGTGGTCAGGAGGTTGCCGTCGGCCGCTTCGCCCGCGAAAAAACGGGCCACTC
>JAWOCW010000156.1:0-2596 GCA_046483615.1 Desulfosudaceae bacterium | reverse complement strand
CATAGGTTTGACGCAAGTGTTCAATCTCAGCCAGGACGTTGGCGGCGGACCGCTTCCGAAAGCGGCCGCCCCAATGACGCCAGGAGGAACAGAACGGACACTGAAGGGGGCAACCCCGGCTGGACACCAGCGGGGTGTTACGGGTCTTACGCCAATGCAGCCCCATGGGAACCCGGGATTCAAAATATTTTTCCATGGGCAGCAGATCGCGGGCCGGAAAGGGCAACCGGTCCAAGTCTTCGATCCAGGATGTCCGCGGGCGGACCACCGTCTCACCGTTCTCGCGATAGGCGATGCCGTCGATCTCCTCCAGATTGCCCCGGCCGTTGTGGGCCGCGATAATATGCCGCAGGCCCAGCTCCCCTTCCCCAATAACGACATAATCAACCTCGCTTCCGGAAAGCGCCATTTCCGGAAGAAAGGAAGGATGGGTACCGCCGGTGACCACTACCATGTCCGGGTCGACCGCCTGCTTGATTTGCCGGCTGAGAATTCTGACCGCCGACCACTGGCTGGAAAAAACGCAGGACAACCCCACCATGTCGGGAGCGAAAGAGCGGATCTCCTCAAGGATGCGCTCATAAGGCAGGCCCACCAGTTCAATTTTTTCGCTGATGGGACGGCGGCGATGACCGTCCTCCACCAGGCAGTCCAGCAGCCGGACCTCGACCACATCCCTTATCCAGGCGGCCAGACTGGCTATACCAAGAGGCGGACAAACCATGGTATCTACCTGGCGAATGTCAAACATGGGCGGAAAAATCAACATGACCCGCTTGATGGGACGGCGACTGAGAGTTGACATGTTATTCCTTTTTTTTGATTGCCGCGATCGTTACCCGGTTCTTACCGGACTTCAGATATTACTATATCGCGAACAGGCCTGTAAAAAAGAAAAATCAGGTCTAACCCGGATATTTCACGTTTTGACAAGCCGATGAAGGCGCAGCTGCCGGTTCCGCAGCGGCCGGACCGAAGGGTGATTTTTTTCAAAACAAAAAATATTGTTGACAATCATAGAAAAACAGGTATATATATAAAAATTTAATAACAAATATCTAACGAATATCAGTGTTTCAAGGAGACATATCGTGGCCAACCATAAATCAGCCATTAAGCGGGCCAAACAAAGCCAGCGACGGACCCTGATCAACAAAGCCAGAAAAACCGGCGTCAAGACCATCACCCAGAAGGTCGAGGCGGCCGTGGCCGAAAACTCCCCGGAAGAGGCCCGGGCGCGATTCACCGCGGCACAAAAGTTGATCGCTCAGACTGCCGCCAAGGGTACTATTCATAAAAATACCGCCGCCCGGAAAATTTCCCGCCTTTCTAAAATGGTCAATGCCCTCACCGGCTGACCCATAACGGTACCGAATACTTGACGAGTCGATGCCGGCCGCAACCGCCAGGAGCAGGTCGCCAGGCGGTAGTGTCTTTATCTCCGGTTGATCTCCGGTTGATCCTTGCTTGATCCTGGGTGGGATACCCGGGGCCCGGCAGTTGATCCGGAGAGTATCCGGTAGCGATTTGCCCGGTTTTTTACCAAACCATCATAGTTAAAAGTTGGATATCAGCCGATTATAAATAGTCCCGGCCATATCCTCGGCCGCTTCTGACAAGGCCGCCTGCCTTGATTGAGCCGTGTCGGTGTCCTCGCTGGCCACCGGATATTCGTAGGTTTCCCTGATATTATCCACCGCCCACAACACCTCCCCGTCCCGGGCCGTCAAGGTCGCCTCCACCAGCAGCGTCAAACGCCTTTCAGCCGAGACATACTGGTCAGCGTGGGTAATGGTGGCGGTACTGATTGACTTGACTTTTCCGGAAAGGACGGCCTCGGCCGAGTCCTTCTCTGCCAAGACGACCCCGCCGCGCCTGGTAAATTCATTAACCAGGCTGGCGGTGATAACGTTTTCCGCGCCGGTAGTGGCAGTGCGGTTTTCGAAAATATCGACGGCAATCCTGGTGACATCACCGGGCAAACTGCCGCTGCCCGCGAAACGATAGCCGCATCCCGGGCCGCAGCCCACCAGCAGCACCAGGATCAAGCCCCGGGTTAATAATTTTATGACCTCCCCGCGCATCTTGCTCTTTTCCTTTTCAGTTTTCTGTCCCGGCCAGTGGGTCGTCAGCCAAGGCCTTTATCGTAACCGGCTTAAACGACAATATTAACCAGCTTGCCCGGCACCACGATAACCTTTTTTATGGTTTTATCAGCGATAAATTTCTGAACCGGCTCGCAGGCCAGGGCCCGTTCCCGCAACAAATCCTTATCCGCCTCTGCTGGCGCCGTAAATTTGCCGCGAAGCTTACCGTTCACCTGGACCACCACCAGGATCTCGTCCGTAACCAGCACCTCTTCCCGGAATTCCGGCCAGGGGGTTTCCAGAATGCTCCCGGCGCTGCCCAGCCGAGACCAGAGTTCTTCGGAAAAATGGGGGGTAATCGGTGAAAGCAGCAGCGCCACCGCCTCCAGGGCATGGCGCATGACCCGGACGGTATCCGGATCGGCCTGATCCGTTAACCCACCGATCTCATTGACCAGTTCCATAACCGCGCTGATAGCCGTGTTAAAATGAAAGCGTTCCTCGATATC
>JAWOCW010000121.1:0-18876 GCA_046483615.1 Desulfosudaceae bacterium | reverse complement strand
AATCAGTGTCGTTAAAAAGGCAAGGAAAAATAAGAGTCTTGATCTGATCGGAGGGCTGGCCGGAGGGCTGGAAAGATATCCCTCCGGTTGAGCCTGACGGCGGTCGGGGCAGCCTGGAGCGGTTTTCTGTTGAGGGGATAACCGAAGGAATATTTTGCGTAACATGATATATTTTTCTTGCATCCTGGTGTTCAGACCGTTATTATTAAAAATTTTAGATGTGATATAGATTGATTTTTCTGGGGATCGGCAGCTGAAGGGCTGCGGGTCGTGACCGGTGAGTTTCGGTGAGGCCCGGGGCTGGGGCGGTGCTGGTTCCCGACGACAAGAACAGGAACAATAAGGAGGTCGGCATAGCTAAGAAAAAGAAACAACGGATCAATGTTAACCGGGATATCAAGGCTAAAGAAGTCCGCGCCATTGATGATGAGGGTAATCAACTGGGCATCCTCCCCCTGCACCGGGCTCTGGCAGCAGCCGATGAAAGAGGCCTTGACCTGGTGGAGGTGTCGCCGGCCGCCGATCCGCCGGTTTGCAAAATCATGGATTATGGGCGGTATAAGTATGAGCAGACCAAGAAGAACCAGGAAGCCAAGAAAAAACAGGCCACGGTTCATTTAAAAGAGGTCAAGGTCCGGCCCAAAACAGATACTCATGATCTGGAAACAAAAATCAGGATGATCCGCCGGTTCCTGGATAAAAAAGACAAGGTCAAGGTAAGCGTCTTTTTTCGCGGAAGAGAGATCGCGCTTTCTAATAAAGGAACGGAATTATTGCAAATGATTGCCGCGGAAACCGAGGACGTGGCCCAGGTTGAATTTTCGCCCAAATTTGAAGGACGCTATCTGTTCATGATCCTGGCGCCCCGGACCTGAGCCGTTCCTGCTTCATGCTGACAAGTCATTCGTTATACTATAAATAGTTAAAGAGGATATCATGCCGAAAATTAAAACCAATCGTGCCGCCGCCAAACGGTTCAAAAGAACTAAAACCGGAAAATATGTCTACGCCAAATCACATGGCAGCCATATTCTGACCAAAAAAACGCGGAAACGTAAACGGTCGTTGCGCAAAACCCATATTTGCGATGCCGTCAATAATAAAGAGTTGAAACGGCTGCTCCCGTATATGTAGGCGGCGTGCTGGCCTTTCCGGCGGGTTGTTTGGAAGCCGGTGGGAATGTTTGAAAAAAGGAGATGTATCATGCGGGTAAAAAGAGGATATAAAGCAAGACGCCGCAGGAAAAAGGTCTTGAAACTTGCCAGGGGGCACCGGGGAGGCAGAAGCAAGCTTTTCCGGACAGCCGCCAGTTCTGTTGACAAGGCGCTGGTCTATGCCTATCGTGATCGCCGTCAGCGTAAACGTGATTTCCGGCGGCTCTGGATCGCGCGGATTAACGCGGCCGTGCGTATGAACGGCCTCAGTTACAGCCGGTTTATTCACGGTTTGAAAAAAGCGGGCGTTGAGCTGGACCGCAAGGTTCTGGCGGAACTGGCCATTTCAGATCCCGGCGGTTTTAACCGGATCACTGATCTGGCAGCGGAGAACCTGTAGCCCGGTTGCGGACTGGTGGAGCCGGCTGATGGCTCCCGGAGGAAGTAACCCCAGGGAACCGGACGACCGCCCGGGCTGGGTTAACTTGTCGTAATGCCAGGGTAATATTTGGGTAATACCGGGGTAATACCGGGAAAAGTAAATCTGCGGAGAGTCTCAAAAACAAAAGCGCAAGTGAAACCATCAATAGACGAGATTAAACAGGAAGCGCTGGCAGCAGTCCAGGCGGCTGAAGACGCAGAGACCCTGGAGGCGCTGGCGGTAAAATACCTGGGCAGAAAAGGAGCGGTTACCCTTTTTTTAAGACGGATCGCGGAACTGCCGGAAAAGGAACGACCCATAGCCGGTCAGAAGGCCAACGCGGTCAAGCAGGAAATCCAGAAAGCGATGGATGCCGCCCGGGCCCGGCTGGAGCAGGATCGGGCCAGCGTCCGGCGTATTGATGTCTCCCTGCCCGGCCGGCCGGCCGATCGCGGCACCCTTCACCCCATTACCCGAATCAGCCTGGAAATTTGTGATATTTTTACGAAAATGGGCTTCGCGGTGGTGGAAGGCCCTGAAATTGAAACCGATTATTACAATTTCGAGGCCTTGAATATCCCCCCTCACCACCCCGCCCGGGATATGCAGGACACCTTTTATATTTCCGACAATACGGTTTTAAGAACCCACACTTCCCCGACCCAGCCCCGGGTCATGGAAAAACAGGATCCCCCGGTGCGGATTGTCGCTCCCGGCAAGGTTTACCGTTGCGACTCCGACGTCACCCATACCCCCATGTTTCACCAGGTGGAAGGTCTGCTGGTGGACCGGGCCGTGTCTTTCGGAGACCTCAAGGGAACCCTGACGGCCTTCATTCACCGCATTTTTGACCGCGATACCAGTCTGCGGTTCCGGCCCAGCTATTTCCCCTTTACCGAGCCCAGCGCCGAAGTCGATATCCGTTGCGTAGCCTGTAAAGGAAAGGGCTGCCGGATCTGTTCCCATACCGGCTGGCTGGAAATTCTGGGTGCCGGCATGGTTCATCCGGCGGTGTTTGAAAATATCGGCTATGACACCTCTGTTTATTCGGGTTTCGCCTTCGGCATGGGGGTGGAGAGGATAGCCATGCTGAAATATAATATTAACGATACCCGACTGTTTTTTGAAAATGACATTCGGTTTTTAAGGCAGTTTTAGCGATGCAGGTCAGTCTCAGCTGGTTAAAAGAATACGTCCCGGTAGCTCTCAGTGAGGCGGAGCTTTCCGAAGCCCTGACCATGACCGGACTGGAAGTGGAGGGCTGGTTTGACCGCTATGAATATCTGGATAAAATTGTTACCGGCCGTATTGTGGAAGTTTCTTCCCACCCCGACGCCGACCGTCTAAGGATTTGCCGGGTAGTTGCCGGAGAGGACCAATACACCGTTGTCTGTGGCGCTGCCAACGCTTCTGAAGGCCTGGTCTCGGCGCTGGCACTGCCCGGTGCCGAATTGCCGGGCGGACTGGTCGTAAAAAAAGGGAAACTCCGGGGAGTCGTCTCCGAGGGCATGCTCTGCAGTGAGACGGAACTCGGCCTCGGCCAGGACAGCTCCGGCATCATGGAACTGGACCCGGCCGTGGCTGACGGCCAACCGCTGGGCCGAGCCCTGTCTTTGTCCGATCCGGTTTTTGAAATCGACCTGACCCCGAACCGACCGGACTGCCTCAGCATCATCGGCGTGGCCCGGGAAGTGGCTTTTTTTTCCGAAGCCGCCGTCAGTCCTCCGGAAATTGAACTGAGCGAGTCCGGGCCTGAGGTCACCGACTGTACCTCCGTTACCATCGATGATCCGGATCTGTGTTCCCGGTACGTCGCCCGGGTGGTGGTGGATATTACCGTCGGCCCCTCGCCTTTCTGGCTTCAGGACAGACTCCTCTCCGTGGGCTTGAAACCCATCAATAATATTGTCGATATCACTAATTTTGTCATGATGGAAACCGGTCAGCCCCTGCACGCCTTTGATCTGGACCGGTTGTCCCAAAACCGTATCGTTGTTCGCCGGGCCGGGGAGAAAGCCTCTTTTACCACCCTGGATGGCAAGGAGCGGCAACTGCTTCCAGACACGCTCATGATCTGCGACGCTGACAAGCCGGTGGCCATTGCCGGAGTAATGGGCGGCCTCAATTCGGAGATCGGGCCGGATACCCGGCGGGTCCTGATTGAAAGCGCCTGCTTTCATCCCGCCAGCATCCGGAAAACAGCTAAAAATCTGAACATGAGCAGCGACGCTTCCTATCGCTTTGAGCGCGGCGTGGATCCTCTGGGGACGGTGACAGCCGCCGATCGGGCGGCCCAATTAATGGCCGCACTTACCGGCGGGCGGTTGGCCCGGGGCCTCATTGACAACCATCCCCGGCCGGCCGAGCCCCGGCGGATTTCAGTCAGTGCGGCCGCTTTGAATCAGCGGCTGGGCACGGCTTTCACGGTCGATGACATAGCCGGCTTTCTGACGGCCGTGGAGTTCGGAGTTGAACCGGACGGCCCGGATAAGCTGGTGGTCAGGGTGCCGTCTTTCCGGGTGGACGTGGAACGGCCGGAAGACATTTCCGAAGAAGTGGCCCGCTTGTGGGGGTATAACAGGATTCCGGTGACTTTTCCCCCGATCAGTCTTGATGGCGGGGGCGCGGAAACGGTTTTCGCGCGCAAGGCCCGCCTCAAGGAGTTGATGGCCGGGTTCGGCTTTATGGAAACCGTCAATTACAGCTTTATCAGCCGGGAAGCCGGTGAAGCCATGAATTTCTCCGAAGATTCCGGGCTGGCCGTTCCGATTGAAATTTTAAACCCCCTGGCCAGTGATCAGTCGGTCATGCGGACTTCCCTGATCCCCGGATTGCTGCTGACCATGAGGCACAATCTGGCGCAACAGATCAAAGACATGAAGTTATTCGAAATCGGCCGGGTCTTCTGGCCGCGGGAACAGGCCGGACTGCCGCGGGAACCGGATATGATGGCCGTTTTGCAGACCGGCCGGAGGCGCCCCCGGACCTGGCTGGCACCGGCGGCCGAGAGCGATTTTTATGATTTAAAAGGGGTTTGTGAAAGCCTGTTGGCCGCTCTGAAGGAGGCCCCGCCCGTTTTTACGGCGCTGCCGGATGAGTTGTGTTCTTTCACCAAACCGGGTTATACCGCCCGGGTAGAGATAAACGGTACTGAGATCGGCCTGGTCGGAGAGGTGTCGCCGCGGGTCCTGTCCGGGCTGGGTATCAAACAATCCGCTTTCGTCTGGGAATTTAATCTGTCGATCCTGTTGCCTCTGCTGGGAGGGCAGCCGCAAATGCGGCCATTGCCGCGTTTCCCGGCGGTGAGCAGAGACATTACCATTATAGTTGATGTCGGGGTGGAAGCCGGCCGGGTCTTGAATTTTCTTGCCACCGCCAACCAGGAGCTGGTAGAATCAGTCCACATGCTGGATGTCTATGAAGGTCAGCCGGTCCCGGAAGGAAAAAAGAGCCTTTCCATGCGGGTCGTCTATCGTTCCGCGGATAAGACCTTGAAAGACAAGCATGTTAATCGCGTTCACTCCGAAATTGCCGATCGTTTGATTAAAGCGTTTTCCGCTGATCTGCCGGCGTGAAAAGATCGGGTAATCAGAGACCCGGGTCAGCAGGACGCCGCGATCGCCGGAAGTAAAGGCTGCGACACCATGCCGGACAAAAGCGACGATACCACTTTGTCCCTGATTCCCGCTGAATTTGTGGATGACGACCCTGCTTCGGAAAAACCCGCGAGGGCGAGTAAATTATATTATCGCATCGGTGAGGCCTGCAGTCTTACCGGTGTGCCGGCGCATGTTCTTCGCTTCTGGGAATCTGAATTCCCCCAGATCAGGCCCCGGCGAACCAAGGCCGGCCAGCGCCTCTACACTCAGGCGGATATCAAACAGGTTTTAAAGGTCAAAAATCTGGTCCATGAAAAAAAATTCACCATCAAGGGAGCCAGAAAATATCTGCGGACCGGGGTCGGCTCCCAGGATGACCTGCTTAAAGAAATCGCGGCCGAGCTGGAATCAATCCGCGATATGCTGAGTTAGTGTCCTCCATCCATTTCGGAAAGATACCCCGGCGATACACCGGAAATTGATATTGACATCAAGGTCTCAGGTTAGTAAATTAAGTCAGAATGCGCCCGTAGCCCAGGGGATAGGGCGTCAGCCTCCGGAGCTGAAGATCGCAGGTTCGAATCCTGCCGGGCGTACCAATTTTTCACCTCCCGCGGCAGTCTCCGGCGGCGGTTACCGGGCTCCCTCTTTTTCGTCTTTTCCCGTTTTTTAATAATATATCGTGGCCGGTTGAAATCCCTTTTCATGGCAAATTTCAAGCTCACCATAGAATATGACGGCAGTGGTTATCATGGCTGGCAGAGACAAAAGGGCGATGTCACCATTCAGGAAACCCTGGAAGAGGCTCTGGCGACCATGGCGGGGCAGCCGGTTAAGCTGGCCGGCTCCGGCCGCACCGATGCCGGCGTGCACGCCCTGGCCCAGACGGCCAGTTTCCACTGCCAGACCCGCCTGCGACCGGAAAACTTCAAAAACGGTTTAAACAGCCTGCTGCCGGACGATATCGTCGTCACCGGCTGTGAACTCGCGCCGGATGATTTCCACGCCCGCTACAGCGCCGTAAAAAAAACCTACCATTACTGGATTTTTAATCATCCTGAACCTACCGCCATCTGGCGTCGGTATGTCTGGCATATCCGGCAGCCCCTGAACGTGGAGGCCATGAAACAGGCTTTGGCCATGCTCGTCGGCGAGCATGACTTCAAGTCCTTTGAAAGCTCCGGCAGTCCCAGGAGCAGCACGGTCCGGCGGATTCTGGAAGCCGCGGTGACTGAAAAAAGAAACAGCTGCCTGAGAATTGAAATAACAGCGGACGGCTTTTTGCGTTACATGGTCAGAAACATAATCGGTACCCTGGCTGAAATCGGGCGGGGGAAAAGAGCGGCGGCAACCATGCCGACCGTGCTGGCCGCCCGGGACCGGTCCCGGGCGGGCGCCACCGCGCCGGCCGGAGGTTTGTTTCTGGTGAAGGTTTTTTACGCCGGGGAAGTTGGCGCGGGCCTGGATAATCGGTCCGCCGCCTGGACTCCTGGTGATAATCCGGACAGTCCGGATCGTCAGGAGTGATTGCCGGTGCCATAAAGTTCCGGTCGCCGGTTGGGCAGGAAATAACGCATGTCATGGCCGCGGACCCTTTCCAGTTCAGCGGCTGACAGATCCGCCACCAGCATTCCGTCCGAGGTCAGCGTCCTGGACTGAACCTCTCCGGATGGTCCCAGGGCCAGCGCCAGGCCGGGAAATTCAAGCCCGGTGCCATTTTCGCCGCATTGGTTGCAGGCCACGATGAAGAGGCTGTTGTCAAAGGCTCTGCCCGGCAAATGACGCATCCAGGAAACCAGTTTTTCGCGGGCGCTGTGGCGGGGCGAAGCGTGCGGCATGAAAAGGATTTCCGCCCCGTCCAGGGCCATTCGGGTGGACAGTTCCGGAAAATGAGCGTCATAACAGAGCTGCATTCCAAAGGTGGTCCGGGATGACTCCAGAAAGACCAGAGGGACATGCTGGCCGCCGTTAAAAACAGGTTTTTCCGGGGGAGCGATATGCAGTTTTTCGTATACGGTCACCGATCCCTGAGGCTGAATCGCCAGGTGACAAGCGGCCCAACGGTCATCACGGCCGCTTGGCCGGACTGTTCCGGCCAGAATGGTCATGCCGGTGGAACCGGCCAGGGCGGATAATTCAGCCACTACCTGTTCATAACAGTCGGCTGCCGCTTCATATCGGGCCTGATCCAGGCAATAGCCGGAGATGTTTAATTCGGGAAAACAGACGATCGACGCCCCGGTAGCACGGGCCCGCGCCACCCAATGGGCTGTCTTGTCAAGATTATGGCGAATTTCCCCGACCGGGCAATGACAGGTTACCGCCGCGACGCGCAGGTCTTCCATGGTCTGTTCCTTTTTTTACGGCTTTATGACGACGCCCGGGCCCATGGTCAAGCCGAAGCGGTCCGGGTTTTTTTACAGGTTAAATTCCGCCCTTATTTTAAACACGGTCGTGGCGGGCAGATTGAAAATATCTTTAATGCCGGTCTGGCGAGAAATCTCAGCCAGGTTTCGATCGATTGTTTCCAGCGAGGGGGCGATAAAGGTAAACCAGACATTAAAGTGGTTCTCCCGGATATAATTATGGGTAACCCCGGAATAAGCGTTGACTGTCCGGGCGAACAAGGGGAGGTCTTCTTCCGGTACCCGGGCCGCGCACAGCGTGCTGACATAACCCAGCTTTTCGGGAACAAAATTGGCGCCGATGCGGCGGATGACTCCCCGCTCCTTTAGTCGGCTGATCCGAGCCAGAACGTCATCCTCGGACAGCCCCAACTGCCCGGCAATGACTTGATAAGGGCGCTGGTCCAAGGGGAAGTCGGATTGGATGGCGTTTATGAGGCGCCGATCAAGGTCATCAAGGTCCATAGCCGTTCCATAAAAAAAAGCCCTGTTTATGAAATAACACAGGGCTTTTTATGTCGTTAACTTGTAATAATTGCTGGTGTCATAGACGCTTCCGGTCTTAGACACATCCGGTCGGTTTAGGAAGACCAGCCATTTTACAGGCTCCCTTGCCCGGTCCAGACGGAAACAGTTCATAAATGTGTTTGAGTTTAAATCCGGTCAGCTTGGAGAGAATACGAACCATCGGCGCGATGCCGTTCTTTTCGTAATAGTCCTGCAGCACCTGGATCACCTTGCGGTGCTCCTCATTAAGTTCTTCGATGCCCTCTTCTTTTTTGACCAACTGAACCCATTCTTCACAGAAATCATTGTAATCTTCAATGAAGCCGTCTTCATCCACCGTGAATGTTTTGCCCTGAAATTCTACTGTAGCCATGTAAGAAACCTCCTTTAAAGTTTATAAATAACCCACTTTGATTTCTATTTTAATATACACTAAATTTTTTATTATATGGATACCTGAATTGTTTGTCAATAAAAAATATTTTCGATTATTTAATACTCTTTGGGCGTCTGATTCAACTGGGACAAGGTAAAGACCGGCCCGTCTTTGCAGACCAGCTCTTTGCCGATATTACACCGGCCGCACATGCCGATGCCGCATTTCATTCGATTTTCAAGTGACATGATAATGTTGTCATGGCCATAGCCGAGCTTTTCCAGAACCGGCAAGGTAAACTTTATCATAACCGGCGGACCACAGATAATGGCATAGCTGTCCGGACCACCCTCGGGCGCGTGTTCTTCAACTATCGGCGGCACAAAGCCGACGTGATACTTCCAGTCCGGGTCCTCGGTGCCGTCGACGGTAATGTGCATGTTGATATCATCCCGTTTTTCCCACTCGGCCAGTTCATCCAGGTACAGCAGCATGCCGGGCGAGCGGGCGCCGTAAACCACGTCGATGTTGCCGTAATCACCACGGTGGGCAGGATCCATCAAGTAGATCAGGGAGGATCGCAGGGTGGTAAAAGCAAACCCGCCGCCCACGATGAGAATGTTTTTACCCTTGAGGGTTTCCCAGGGATACCAGTTGCCCAGCGGGCCGCGAATGCCCATGATATCACCGGCTTGCATGCTGTGCAGGCTGGTGGTAACCACCCCGGCCCGGTTGACGGTAAACTTTAAGAAACCCTTTTCCACCGGAGAAGAGGCAATGCCGATGGGGATCTCTCCCTGGCCGGTGATCGACAGCTCAGCAAATTGTCCGGCATGGTAAACGAATCGCTCTTCATCCTCAGGATTAACAAATACGAACTTGAATGTTTTTAAACTGCGGTCTTCGGTTTCATTTTTTATATCGTCAATGCGAACCGGATAGGGCAAATAGGGATTTATCATGTCGTCTCTCCTGCCTGTGCACTCTGCGGGTCGGGCTGGTAATTGTTCATCATTTCGCAGACCGCGCGGATGTCGATATTGACCGGACATTGCCGGACACAGCGGCCGCAGCCGGTGCACATGATGCCTTGTTCATATTTATCCACAAAATATTTCAACTTGTGCATGAAACGTTGCCGGACCCGTTGCGTCTTCTCTCCGCGAGGGTTGTGGCCGGTGGTATGTTTCGTAAACAGCGGGTACATGCAACTGTCCCAGTTGCGGATTCGCACGCCTCGTTTACCGTAGTTTTCATCCTGGATATCAAAACACCAGCAGGTGGGACAGAGGTAGGTGCAGGTACCGCAGTTGATGCAGGCAAAAGCGATTTCATCCCAGAAAGGCGCTTCATATAATTCCAGCAGATCTTTCGCGGCCAGCTGACCGGTGTTAATGGAAGAGGTTATCTTTTCTTCAGCCGCTTTGCGGCCGGACTCAAACTCGCCGGCATCGCCGGCTTCATCTTCAAAACCAGCCGTGGTTATAAAGGTTTGGCCCTTTTCGGTCAATACTTTGGCCAGCAGATAATCCTCTCGCTCGGCCAAAATTATATCCAACCCTTCTTCGTTGTATGGGCCTCCACCGGCGGAAGTGCAGAAACAGGTGGACAGCGGGGTGTCACAGGCCAGGCCAATAAAGACGGTTGCTTCATATCTCTGCAGCCAGTAAGGATCCTTGTATTCCGGGGTGTCAAAATTCAGCCGCACCAAGGTCATGGCCCGGGCGTCGCAGGGACGTATGCCCACTACCGCCGTCGGAGGACAGGCCGGGTCGACTTCCTTCATCAGGTTGCAGTCCGGATCCTTATCGTCGGTGGAAAATTTAAGTATGACCTCGGTTTGAGGAAAGGTAACGAATTTCGGAGAAAGACGGGTGTTAAACAGGTCAAGTTCAGGTGCCTCACCTTCCCGGAGAGGCTGAAATTCGTAATTGCCTTCCTCGGTTTTTTTAGGGGCGATGACGCGGTAGCCGGACATAATCTGGTCGAACCGGTCGCGCCATTGCGATTTGTCGATTTTAATTACCTTTGCAGCCATATCAGTCATCCGTTATTTAAATATTTGTTCCGGGTCATTCGGGGAATAGGCGTCCAGAGCCGGGCGGTGATCAGTTGACAGACCGCTTTCCCAGTTAAACAAATCCAGACAGTCTTTTTCCAGTTTTTTCGTGAGAATACGAACGTTTATTCCCATGGGGCAGGCCCGGACGCAGGCACCACAGTCCACGCACCGGCCGGCGCAGTGATAAGCCCTCAGAAAATGAAAGGTTCGGACGTCGGTCTCATCCTGTCCCTTGCCAACCCATTGCGGGCCGGATTCATCCACGAAGCAGGTCGGGCAGTAGCACAGGGGGCAGGCATTGCGACAGGCGTAACAGCGAATGCAGGTGGCGTAAAGATCCTCGAAATACTGCCACCGGTCCTCGTCGGACATCTCTTCCACGGCTTCCACCATGGCGTAGCGATTATCAGGGCTCTGCTCCTCGACCAGTTCGCCAGCCAGCTCATCATAAATGACCGGGTTGCGGTGAACGCAGACCGCGCAACAGTCATCCATAATCGAGTCTTTGGGGAATTGTTGTTCACCTGCGGATCCGCGGACGGTAATGACGTCGTCTGCTTCCTCGGCTTGGTGGATGTCGCCGTCATACAAGGCCTTCACCTTATCCGGATCGATCAGGCCGGTGCAAGGCACCCCGATAATTACCAGCTGTTCACGGTCAATCTTGTTTTCCACGATATGATTGACGATGCTCCGGCTGTCGCATCCCTTGGCGATAACCCCGATTTTACCCTTCTGGTCCGTCAGGTAGTTGGCCAGGTTCATGCCGCAACAGGCGTCAAAAATCAGTTCATCGCAATCCTCCACGCTGGAGGCGCGAAAGGGCACTGAGGCCAGGGGGCGGTTGCCCCGGGCAAATCCAAAGACCATCTCTACCTGGCCATCGGATAAGATCTGGCGCGCTAATTGCCGTATTTTTTCGGTGTAAGCCTGCATATCCATCATTCCTGCCTCGGTCTTTTCATAAAGCGGGTATTGGGCCCCAGTTTTTTGATCTCTTCAACAATAGTGGTGGCCACGTCCGCGAACTTGGTGGATTCCGCCGAGGATATCCACGAAAATTGCAGTCGGCCAGGCTCGATGCCCATATATTCGGCCAGGTTCTTCATCAGGATAAATTTTCTCCGAGCGTAATAATTACCTTCCAGGTAATGGCATTCGCCCGGATGTCATCCCGACACCCAGACGGCGTCAGCGCCTTCCCGCAGGGCGGCCAGCGCGAATTTAGGACTCATCCGACCGGTACAGGGCAGCCTGACCACCCGAATATTGGGTGGATACTGCATTCTACTGACGCCGGCCAGATCAGCCGCTCCGTAGCTGCACCAATTGCACAGAAAAGCAATGATGTTCGGTTCCCATTCGGCCGTTGTTCGTTGTTTAGTTTCCATTAATGTGTCGTCCTGTTTCTAAAATTGAGTTTCCGCGTATCTTCATTATTGTTGCTGGTTGGCCTGGTTTTGTTGGTTAGGCCGTTTTTTCCAGGGCAAAAATTTGCGCGAAGATCTGCTCGTTGGCGAAACCTTCCAGGGTAATGGCGCCGGACCGGCAGGAGGCAGCGCACAATCCGCAGCCCTTACAGAGGACCGGGTTGATTTCAGCCTTGCCGGGGAAAAATCTTTCCTGTTCGTCCCTGAAAAAAGGAGCCGAATAGGGGCAGACCGAGACGCACACGCCGCAGGTGCTGCATATGGCCGGATTGACCCGGGCGATCGTGCCACTGGCATAGGCCACTTTCTGGGCCAGCAGAGTAACGGCCCGCGAGGCCGCGGCCTTACCCTGAGCGATTGCTTCTTCCACTGGTTTGGGATAATGGGCCATGCCGCAGAGATAGACGCCGTCGGAAGCAAAATCAGAGGGCCCCAGCTTGGCGTGTTTTTCCGCGAACATGCCATCTTCATTAACCGACAGCTTGAAATATTGCGCCAAAGCGCTATTATCATTGGCAACCACGGCGGTGGCCAGTGTCAGCAGGTCGGTGGTTATGGTCATCGGACGCTCCAGCACGTGATCGGTAACGGTAATCTGCAGCTTATCTCCGGTCAGGTCCACGCGGGGTTTTTCATTCAGGTGGTAGCGGATAAAAATTACCCCGGCCCGGCGCGCTTCTTTGTATAAATATTCCTTTTCTCCATAGGTGCGAATATCCCGGTAGAGAATGTAAACATCCATGTCGGGATTGCGTTTTTTCAACTCCAGGGCATTGCTGATGGAATGAGTACAGCAGACGCGGCTGCAATAAGGACGTTCCGGTTCACGGGATCCGACGCATTGAATAAATACCGCGGTATTGACGTCAGCCAGAGAAGAATCATCCTCAATTAATTTCCGGTCAAGTTCCAGGCTGGTAAGAATCCTGGAGTCCTGACCGTACTGGTATTCTTCGGGTTGGTGGGGAGAGGCTCCGGTGGCGATAATGGTAATGCCGTGTTCCAGTTCCTCCTGGCCGTCATTACTGGCGACAGTGGAAACAAAATTGCCGACAAACCCCTCGGCTGAGTCGATTACGGCCTTTAAGTGCACCTTGATGCGGTCATGCCGCTGGATGGATTCAACCAGGTCAGCCAGTTCCTTTTGCACGTCACTGCTGTCTGATGTCTTGTAAAGATGACGAGCCTGTCCGCCCAGAACCTCATTTTTTTCAACCAGGTGGGTTTCATAGCCTTGATCGGCCAGGCTCTTGGCGGCCGTCATGCCGGCCAGGCCGCCGCCGATTACCAGGGCGGTCTGGTGTACTGTAAGTTCGGCTTCTTCAAGGGGGTGAGCCAGAGCTACCTGGGCGACCGCCATTCGGACCAGGTCTTTGGCCTTTTCAGTGGCCATTTCCGGATTGTTCCGGTGAACCCAGGAATCCTGGTTGCGGATATTAGCCATTTCAAAGAGATATTTATTCAGTCCGGCGCTGACCAGGGTTTCCTGGAAAACACCTTCATGGGTCTTCGGAGTACAGGAGGCCACCACCACCCGGTTCAGACCTTGTTCCTTGATGGCCTCGGCCATCAGCTCCTGGGTGTCCTGGCTGCAGGTATAGAGGTTGTCTTCAACATAATCCACATAGGGCAGAGTGGCCGCGTATTCGCTGACCGCCGGCACATCCACCACCCCGGCGATATTGCTGCCGCATTTGCAGACAAAGACGCCGATGCTCGGACGCATCCCGGACACATTGGTTTCCGGAACCGTTTCTTTTTTTATGGTGCGGGTGTAGCGTGCCTCGCTTAATATTTCACCGGCGGCGGATGCCGCCGCCGAGGCATCCACCACTGACTGGGGGATATCCCGCGGTCCCTGAAAAGCGCCGCACACGAAAATTCCCGGTCGGGATGTGTTTACCGGGGTGAAGGCCGCGGTTTGGGCAAAGTTGGCTTCAGTCAGGGAGACTCCCAGGCGATCGGCCAGGGCAACCACGTCCGGCGAGACTTCCAGTCCCACCGACAGGACCACCAGGTCAAAATTTTCATGGCTGATATGTCCATGGCTGTCCACGTACCGCAAGTGCAATTCCCCGGTTTCCTCTGCCCTTTCAATGGTGTGGACGCGGCTGTCAATAAAGCGCACCCCATGCTGATCCCCGGCCTGATTGTAGTAACGCTCAAAATCCTTGCCGTGGGTGCGCATGTCCATATAAAAAACGGCACAGTCAAGCTCTTCCCCGACATGTTCCTTGGCGATAACCGTTTGCTTGATGGCGTACATGCAGCACACCGAAGAGCAGTAGGCGTTATCGCAGCGGTTGATGTCTCTGGAACCGACGCATTGCAGCCAGGCTATTTTGCGGGGAATCCTCAAATCAGAGGGGCGTTGAATATGTCCCAGATAAGGGCCTGAGGCGCTCAGCATCCGTTCAAATTCCAAACTGGTAATCACGTCGGGAGATTGATCGTAGCCGTAGAAGTCCAGTCCGGCGGGGTCAAAGGCCTGGGTGCCCGGAGCCAGGATAACGGCCCCGGCTTCCAGGGACGACTCATTGAGCGTGTCCTTATAATAAATGGCCTCAGCCAGGCAAATTTTTTCGCACAGGCCACAACCGATGCATAAATCCGGATCAATGGCATACGACAGGGGGACTGATTGCGCGTATTGAATATAGATGGCTGCTTTCCGGGACAAACCCTGGTTGAATTCATCTTCACCGGTAACGGGACAGGCCTGGCTGCATTGGCCGCAGCCGGTACACTTGTCGGCATCTATAAACCGCGGTTGGGTAGTCAGTTTTACAGTAAAGTTACCCGGTTCGCCCTCCACGGCACTAATTTCGGTGTTGCTGATGATGTTGATGTTGTTATGCCGGCCGACCTCGACCAGTGTGGGTGAGATCACTCACATGGCACAATCATTGGTCGGAAAGGTTTTGTCCAGCTGAGCCATCATGCCGCCCACGGTGGGCGAACGGTCCACCAGATGAACGTAATAACCTGAGTCGGCAAGATCCAGGGAGGCCTGCATACCGGCGATACCGGCACCAACCACTACCACGCTGCCTGTTTTTTCCGTTGTACCAGCCATAATTTTCCTGTTCGCTTAACAGTAGTTAATATTCATATTTCTGAAGGCTTCGGGCAAAGTACCATCCAGAAAATTGTTTGTCCCGGCTTCAGTTCTCCAGCCGGATCAACCGGGGGTTCCGGTCCTCATAACCGGTCACGCCGGCCAGGCCCTCTTTTTCCAGGTCCACCAGGCAGGTCGCCACGGTGGGTACCGCCAGGCCCGTGGCGGCGGCGATCTCGCCGACCAGCCGGCCTTCTTCCCGGGCCAGGGATTCCAGGACCAGCGCTTTTTCGTACTCTTCCCGCACGGCCTGGTTCAGCAGGGGGCGGTACCGTTCCGGCGGAATCTTTTCGCCGTAAACGTTGCCCTGTTCTTCCAGGTGGCGTTCCATCCCGATCAGCCAGCGGATTCTGGTGGTGGACAGGGTTCGCCGCACCGCGGCCAGCGGCAGGCGCCACTCGTCCCGATCAGGGGGACCCAGCTCGGTTATGTCCTGGCAGATCTGGTTGGCGTATTCGGCAAACAGCTTGCCTTCCGCGGAACTGACCCATTTCAAAAATATCCGCTGGCGGCCGATGCCGGCCAGATCCAGAAGTTCGGACAGGGCCATCATCTTTTTTTCGGCATGAAGATTACCATCCTGGTAATGACATTCACCCGGATGTCAGCCGGCCACGAATACGCCGTCGTATCCCTTCTCAAACGCTTCCACCACAAACAGCGGATCCACCCGGCCGCTGCACATGACTCGCACCGGACGGATGGCGGCCGGATACTGGAACCGGGATACTCCCGCCAGGTCGGCCCCGGCGTAAGCGCACCAGTTGCATAAAAATCCGATTATTTTTGGTTGACCGTTGTCCATGACTTCTCCTTTGCCTACATGCCGGCCGCCACGGCCGCCTTGATCTGTTGGTTCCGAAAATGCTTCATGTCAATCGCCTGCTGCGGACAGCCGGCGGCGCAGGTGCCGCAGCCCTTGCACAGCGCTGATATGTTCTCTGCCCGAAAGCCCAGTCCTTCCACCGGTTTCAGCTGGATGGCCCCGAAGGCGCAAACGCTCTCGCACAGGCCGCAGCCGATACACAGGTCCTGGTCCACTTCCGACACAATCGGCTCGATGGTGATCTGTTCCCGGGACAGGACCGTGGCCGCCCGGGAAGACGCGGCTTGCGCCTGGGCTATGGATTCTTCCAGAAATTTGGGGTAGTGGGCCAGGCCGCAGATAAACACCCCGTCAGTGGCGCAATCCACCGGCCGCAGCTTGGCGTGGGCCTCGGCCAGAAAATTATCTTCATTAACCGAGACCTTGAACATCTTCGTCAGTTCGCCGTGATCAGCCGGTTCAATGGCCGTGGCCAGGTTGACCAGGTCAGCCTCGATGGCCAGGTCCTGCTCCAGCACCGGGTCATAGACCGTCACCAGCAGACCCTGGCCGTTCTGGCTGACCCGCGGCTGGCGTTCCGGGGTGTAGCGGATAAACATGACCCCCATCCGGCGGGCCTGCTGGTAAAGCAGCTCCCGTTCGCCATAAGTCCGGATGTCGCGGTAGATGATATAGACCTTCCGGTCAGGCTTTTCTTCCTTTAAACGAATAGCGTTTTCAATGGAAGCGGTGCAGCATATCTTGGAGCAGTAGGGCCGGTTTTCGTCCCTGGAGCCGACGCACTGAATAAAGACGACGCTGTCTGCTCCGGGCAGGTCCGGATGATCCCAGAGATCATGCCAGCGGGTGACCCGGTCGTTCTGGTTATAGAGGTATTGGTCGGTGTCAGCCGGAGTGCCGCCGGTGGCCAGCACGGCGATGCCGTGGGAAATGGTCTGCTCGCCGGCGGTGGTCCGGGCGGTGGTCTCAAAATTGCCGATAAATCCCGAGACATGGGTAATCTCGGCCGAGGTCAGGACGGTGATGTCATCGCGCCGGGATATCTCTTCGGCCAGGTTCGTCATGAACTCCCGCCGCCGGTCGTTTCTGATATACTGCCGAACCGCGCCGCCCAGTTCCGGGGCTTGTTCCACCAGTGTCACCGGAAAACCCTGGTCGGCCAGGCTCCGGGCCGCGGTCATGCCGGCCACGCCGCCACCGACCACCAGGACCGGCCGCTTAATATCCACCCGCGCCGGGATCAGGCTTTCCAGCCGGGCCGCCCGGGCTACGGCCATGGCCACCAGGTCTTTGGCCTTGGCGGTGGCCACCTCCTGATTATGGGAATGCACCCAGGTACACTGGTTGCGGATGTTGGCCATTTCAAATAAATAGGGATTCAAACCGGCTTCGCGCAGGGTCTCCTGAAAGAGAGGCTCATGGGTCCGGGGGGTGCAGGCCGCTACCACCACCCGGTTTAATTCCTGTTCGGCAATGACCTGGATCATCTTGTCCTGGGTGTCCTGGCTGCAGGTAAACAGGTTCTCCTCCACGTAAACCACTCCCGGCAGGCTCCGGGCGTATTCCGCTATCAAGGGCACGTCGGCGATACCGCCGATGTTGGAGCCGCAGTTGCAGACAAAAACGCCGATCCGCGGTTCCTGGCCGGTAATGTCCCGCTCCGGCGGAAACTCCCGGATATTAACCCGCTCCCCCCGGACCGAGGCCAGTAGACGGCCGGCGCTTTCGGCGGCGGCGCTGGCTTCCATGACCGAATCGGGAATGTCTTTGCAGCCCCGCGCCACTCCGGCCGCGAATATCCCCGGCCGGCTGCTGGCCACCGGAGTCAGATCGTCGGTGGCGATAAACCGGGAGGGGTTCAGCTCAATGCCCAGAGTATCGGCCAGAATGGCAGTTTTAGGAGAAGCTTCCATGCCTACCGACAGCACCATCAGGTCAAATGATTCTTCTTTGATGTGGCCGGACTCGTCCACGTAACGGCCCGTCAGGGTGCCGTCCGGAGCTTCGGTAATGGTATGGATCCGCGAACGGACAAAACGGACTCCTTCTTCCTTGGCCCGCTCGTAATATTTTTCAAAATCCTTGCCATAGGTGCGCATATCCATCATGAAGATGGTGGCCTCCATCCGGCCGGGCACGTGCTCGTTCGTCATCATGGCCTCTTTCAAGGCGTACATGCAGCAGACCGAGGAGCAATAAGGATTGTCGCAACGGTTAAAATCACGTGATCCGACGCACTGCAGCCAGGCGATTTTTTCCGGCACCCGCCCGTCCGAGGGTCGCTTCAGTTCCCCGCCCATGGGGCCGCCCGAAGACAACATCCTCTCATATTCCAGGCTGGTAACGACGTTGGGCAGAGCGGCGTACTGGTAGTTGTCCAGTCCGGAGGGATTAAAAGCCCGCAGGCCGGTGGTGACGATGACCGCTCCCACTGAAAGGGTCAGATCCTGAGCGGTATCTTCAAAATTGATGGCCCCGGCCGGGCAGAATTTTTCGCAGGCCTTGCACTTGCCCTTTTCAAAATAGATGCAGCGATCCTCATCGATGACGTATTTCAGGGGAACCGCCTGGGGATAGGGCACGTAAATGGCCTTGCGCACCGCCAGACCCTCTTCATATTCATCGTCTACCTTGCGGGGGCACTTTTCGGCGCAGACACCGCAGGCAATACATTTATCCATATCCACGTATCGCGGCTTCTGCCGTACGGTGGCGGTAAAATTACCCGCTTCGCCGGTCAAACCGGTGACTTCGGATAAGGTTAACAATTCGATATTCAAATGCCGGCCGACCTCGACCAGTTTCGGTGAAATAATTCACATGGCGCAGTCGTTGGTGGGAAAGGTCTTGTCCAGCTGCGCCATCACGCCGCCGATGGCCGGGGATGACTCCACCAGGTAGACGTAAAAACCCGCGTTGGCCAGATCAAGCGCCGACTGCATCCCGGTGATGCCACCGCCGACAACCATAACCGCGCC